>CAJYIG010000269.1 GCA_913774725.1 uncultured Curtobacterium sp.
TCGGGAACAAGCCGTCGCTCGAGTCGTCCCCGCACGGTGCCGGGCGTCGGTTCTCCCGGTCCGCGGCGCGGAAGACCTTCACCCACGACGAGCTCCGCGCCGCGATGGTCGGGATCGAGTACCGCGACACGGACGCGTTCCTCGACGAGATCCCGGCGGCGTACAAGGACATCGACCAGGTGATGGCGGACGCCGCCGACCTGGTCCGCGTCCGGCACACGCTGCGGCAGGTCGTCAACGTCAAGGGTGACTGACCGCGGACGGGAGGCGCGTGGCCGTGTCCGCCACGCGCCTCCCGTCCGGCACCGGCCGGGACCCGTCTCGCACCGGCCCCGTCCCGCACCGGTCACGTCTCGCACCGGTCCCGGCGCGCACCGGTCCCGAGGCGCACCGCGGCGGACAGCGGACCGCGCGGCGGGCAGGCTCGAGGGGATGAGCGACCAGGCGGAACGAGCGGCACGCGAGACCGGACGACAGGCTCGGCGCGTCGCCGACAGCAGGTGGTTCGAGCTGACGGCGCGGGCCGGCTACGTCGGCAGCGGCGTCGTCCACCTGCTCATCGGCTACCTGGTCGTGCTCCTCGGCTTCGGGAACGCGTCCTCGGGCAGCGAGACCGACCAGTCCGGTGCCCTCGAGCAGCTCGCGAGGGTGCCCGGCGGCGTCGTCCTGCTCTGGGCCGTCGCCGTCGGGACCGCCGCGCTCACCCTGCGGCTCCTGCTCGAGGCCGTCGTCGGCGGCCGGTCCGACAGCGCCCGCGGGTGGGCGGCTCGGGCGAAGGACGTCGGCAAGGCGATCGTCTACGGCGTCGTGTCGTACTCCGCCGCGACGTTCGCGCTCGGCGTGGGGAAGAGCTCGAGCGGATCGAGCCGGAGCGCCGCCGCCCAGGCGCTCGCGACACCCGGCGGGGTGTTCCTGCTGCTGGCCGCGGCAGCCGTCGCGATCGCGATCGGTGTCGGACTCGTCGTCATCGGATGCCGCCGCAGGTTCCGGAAGCACATCGTCCGACCGCCGCGGAGCCTGGACCGACCGGTCACCGTGCTCGCCGTCGTCGGGTACGTCGGCAAGGGCCTGGCCGTGGTCGTGGTCGGCGTGCTCATCGCCGTGGCGGGCTTCCGGAGTGATCCCGGCCAGGCGACCGGGCTCGACGGGGCGTTCGACGCGGTGCGGCAGCTCCCGGCCGGATCGGTGCTGCTCGTCGCGATCGGCGTCGCCTTCCTGGCCTACGGCGTCTGGAGCTTCTTCCGCGCCCGCTTCGCGCGCCTCTGATATGTTGGCAGCAGCTCGCCTCCTGCTGGGGGGATGAGAAGTCGGAGCCGGTGCACCTGGGGTATACCAGGTCCCGGCTCCAGCGCTGTCCGAGGGTCGTCCGCGCGTCAGGGCTCGACCTCGAACGTCTCGACGGCGCTCGCCAGGGGTACCGGTAGGGGCCGAGCATCGGTGACCGCTCGTCCGATGGCACCGAGGACCTGGTCCGGCAACCACAGCAGCGGCTCGCAGCGTGGATCGCCGTGCTCGATCCGCAGCGACGAGGGGATCACTCGTCGGCCGCGGAGCGCCTCGACGACCCGGAGATCACGGGTGTCCAGCGCTGCTGCTCGACGCTCGAGCGTCAGGACCGAGACGCCGAGGACGGCGAGTTCCCACCCGAGGCGCTCGAGGCAGACGGCTCTGGCGCGTTCCTCCCGCCGGAGATCGGCCGGCGTGCCGATGACGACGAGGTGTCGTGCGGGCAGCGCGGCGATCGCGGTCTCGACCCGATCTCGTTCACGGCGGCCGAGGTCGTGCCAGTGCAGCTTGCCCCGCGTCGGTCGGAGCGTCCGCAGCGTCTCCCGCGTCGTCGCAGCGTCGTCGGTGTCGACGACGGACGCCCCGAGGAGGTACGCGGGACCGCCCCAGCCCGTCGTCCGGATGCTCTCGTCGCCCCAGGCGTGCAGTGGACAGATCACTCGTCGAACGTGCCACTCAGGGTCCCTCGGCCGTGAATGCTCGGCATTTCGCTGGCAGGCCGTGCACGCCGTCCCCGGTAGACGGGGACCCATGCACACCGACGCCGTGACCGGGCCCGTGACCGTCTTCTCCGACGAACAGGCCGTGCTCGCGGAGAGCATCGTCTGGGATCCGACCACGGAGCGGCTCCGCTGGACGGACATCACCCTCGGGCTGCTCACCACCGCCCGCGCGGACGGCACCGTCGAGTCGAGCGTCGCGCTGCCGCCGCCCCTGGCGAGCTTCCAGCCCCGAGCCGCCGGCGGGTTCGTCGCAGCGCTCGGCGACACGGTCGTGCTCACCGACGAGCGCGGCGTGGTCGAGCGCGAACTGGTCCGGGTGCACCACGCGACCACCGCGATGCGGTTCAACGAGGGCAAGTGCGACCCGTTCGGCCGGTTCCTCGTCGGCAGCATGGACCTCTCGGACGAGGACCCCGCGGGGGCGCTGTACTCGATCGAGCCCGACGGCACGACGCGGGTGCTCCGCGGCGGGTTCGGCGTGACGAACGGCATCGAGTGGTCGGCCGACGGCAGCGTCATGTACGTCACGGACACGAGCACCTCGACGATCTACCGCGGCGCGTACGGCCCCGAGGGCGACCTCGGCGAGCTCGAACCGTTCGTCAGCGGCGCTGCGCACGACGGACTGGTGCGCGACGACGAGGGCTGCTTCTGGACGGCGGTCTACGGCGCCGGCCGCGTGGAGCGGTGGGACGCCGAGGGCCGGCACCTCGAGACCGTCGAGGTGCCGGCTCCGAACGTCACCTCGGTGGCCTTCGGTGGTCCGGACTCGTCGACGCTCTTCGTCGGCACCGCGCGGGAGAACAGCACCGAGGAACGGCTCGAGCAGTACCCGCACTCCGGCGCGGTCTTCGCGGTGCCCACGCGGGTGCACGGCGCTCCGGCGTCCGCGTTCGGCGGCTGAACCGCGGGTACCGTAGGAGGTCGCCGATCCCAGGAGGCCCCGTGGACGAACAGGACGAACAGGACGACCGGACCCCGCCGGCCGCTCCCGACCCCACCGGTGCGCTCGCGCGGGCCGAGGACGCCGACGTGCAGGTCGAGCTCGACCGCATCGCCGTCGACGGCACCTACGTCCGGGTGAGCTCGATCGGGCACCCCGGCGACCGGGCGTTCGTCCTCGTGGCCGGGCTCGGCATCGCCGCGACCTACTACGAGCGGCTCGCGCCGCACCTCAACGAGAACGGCCCGGTGCACGCCCTCGACCTGCCGGGCTTCGCCGGGGTCCCGCGGTTCCGCGGTGCCGTGTCGATCGAACGGTACGCGGACGCCGTCGAGCAGGTCATCCGCGAGCTCCGGCTCGAGGACCCGGTGCTCGTCGGGCACTCGATGGGCACCCAGGTCGTGACCGAGGTCGCCGCCCGCAACCCGCACATCCGCCATCTCGTGCTGATCAGCCCGGTCGTCGACAGCCGCGCCCGGAGCATCCCGAAGTCGGCGTTCCGGTTCCTGCGGTCCGCGCTGCACGAGCCCGCCGCCGTCCGCTGGCACGCCGTCACCGCGTACGCGCTCTGCGGGTGGCACTGGTTCCGGAAGGTCCTGCCGCAGATGATCGCGTTCCCGATCGAGGACCGCGCCGCCGAGGTGCAGGCCCGGACCCTCATCGTCCGCGGGGAGCACGACGCCCTGGTGCCGCGTGACTGGGTCCGGTCGCTCGCCCGGGTGTTCCCGCACGCGGTGCTGCGCGAGGTCGTCGACGGTGCCCACTCGGTGATGCACGCGCAGGCGGACGCGGTGGCGCGGCTCGCCGTCGCGCACGTGGACGGGCGGATCACCGACCGGGGTGTCGGGTCGCTGCAGCGCGTCCGGGACGACACGACGTCGTCCGACCTCGCCCGGCTCGGCGCGAAGGACGCCTGGCTGGTCGTGAAGTCGCGGTTCATCGAGCTGTTCGGGATGGCGAAGGGCGACGACGAGCAACTGGAGCGGGCGAAGTCCGCGCACGCGGTCGCGATGGCGGACGGTGACGGGATCCCCGTGGATCCGCACGACCGCCGCGAGGTGGTCGACGACGTCGCACCCGAGGTGCGCGACCAGCACCGGAACGACCAGCGCTGACGTGCGTCAGCGGGGACGGCGACGGCCTGGAGGCGCGACCCGACCCCGTCAGGTCGAGCCGCGCCTCCAGGCCGTCGCGTCAGGACGCGGACATCACGGCGTGATGCGCCCCGGCAGCATGTCCCGCGTCAGACCGTGCGCGTCGGCGAGCACCTTGCGTGCATCGTCGGTCTTGTCGGAGACGTTCCAGAGCAGCACGCCGCGGACCGTGTCGTCGTCGTCCAGGTAGTAGACGACGCCGGTGGTCAGGGGTTCCTGCCAGTCCTCGACGGTCTGCAGCTCGGTCGAGACCTGGCCGACGGCCTCGTAGCCCGTGTCGAACACGTTCGAGTAGAACATCGGCGTGTGGTCGTAGGTCTCGTCCGCGTCGGCGAGGTTCCGCCCGACCTGACGGCCCTGCTCCTTCGCGTTGTCGACGTGCTCGACCCGACGCGTGCCGAGGATGCGGTCCGGGTACTCGGCGACGTCGCCCGCGGCGAACACCGACTCGTCGTCGGTCACGAGCGTCGACGACACCACGATGCCGTCGCGCACGGTGAGACCGGCGTCGGCGGCGAGCTGCGTCTGCGGCTCGATACCGAGTCCGGCGACGACCGCGTCGGCCTCGAGGACCGACCCGTCGTCGAGCGTCAGGGACACCCCGCCGTCCGACTCCGCGCCCTGTTCGACGCGACGACCCGTGCGGAGCTCGACACCGTGGTCGACGAACCGCTGCTGGAAGGCCTGTGCGAGGTCGTCCGGGAACATGTGTCCCCCGAGCACCTCGTCCGGCGTGACCAGGGTCACCCGGGCGCCGTTCTGCACGATGCCCGCGGCGATCTCGGTGCCGATGTAGCTGCCGCCGACGACGGCGACGTGTGCGCCGGCGTCGGCGAGCTCGCGGAGCCGGCGGTAGTCGTCGGCGCTGCGGTAGTCGAGCACGCGCGACGAGGGCGAGAGGCCCGGCAGGCTCCGCGGCTTGCCGCCGGTCGCGAGCAGTAGTCGCTCGTAGCCGTGGGTCTGCCCGTCGTCGGTCGTCACGGTCTTCGCCTGGCGGTCGATCGCCGTCACCTTCGTCCCGAGCACGAACGTCGCACCGGTCTCCTCGGTGTGCAGGTCGACCTTCTCGTCCCAGCTGAACTCCGGATCGGTCCAGAGCTTCTTCGACAGTGCCGGGCGGGCGTACGGTCGGTCGGTCTCCTCGCTGACGATGCCGATCGAGCCGTCGGCGTCGATCTCGCGGATCCCGCGGGCAGCGGCGTCGGCCACCATCCCGCCTCCGACGATCAGGTAGCGGAAGTCGGTCATGGTTCTCCTAGATGGTGGCGACCGAGCCGGAGTCGACCCGGTAGTTCGACCCGTTGACGAAGCTCGCCAGGTCGGAGCAGAGGAAGGCGACGACGTTCGCGACCTCCTCGGGCTCCCCGCGGCGACCGAGCTCCATGTAGGGGCGCTGCTCGTCGAGGAAGCTCGAGATCGCCTCGTCGAACGAGGTCCCCTGCTCCTTCGCGCGCTTGTCCATCATGGCGTCGGTCATCGGGGTGTGGATGAAGGCCGGGCTGACGGTGTTCACCAGCAGACCCTCGGACGCGTACGAGCGGGAGAGACCCTTCGCGAACGACAGCACGCCGGCCTTCGCGGCGCAGTAGGGGAGTTCGTCGTCGTACGGCTGCGACGCGTCCTCGGAGACGAGGTACACGATGCGACCCCAGCCGCCGTTCCGCAGGTCGCCGATGAACTCGCGCGTGATCCGCACGGGTCCCATCAGGTCGACGTCGATGGTGTCGAGCCAGCCCTGCTCGTCGATCTCGTGGAACATCCCCTGCGCGCCCGTGATGCCGGACGACTGCACCAGGATGTCGATCTCGCCGACGGCGTCGCGCACCTTCCCGTGCAGCGCGGCGAGCGACTCGGCATCCGTCACGTCCGCGGCGAAGGCGAAGAGCTTGCCGTGCGGTGCCTCGAGCTGGTCGGCGCTGGTGTCCAGCCGTCCCTGGTCGAGGTCGGTGACGACCACGGTCGCACCCTCCGCCAGGAGGATGCGAGCCGTGTTCCAGCCGATGCCGGAGTCGCCACCGAAGACCAGGGCGGTCCTGCCCTGGATCCCGAGGTCCACGGTCAGGAGGCGGTGGAGGCTTCGGCGGTCGCCGGGCTCGTCGCCGCAGCGAGGGGCGTGCGCGGGGCGCGGTTCTCGGCGGAGACCATCCAGGCGAGCTGCTCGAGGCGCTCGATGAAGCCGTGGAGCAGGTCCGCGGTCGTCGGGTCCTCGTCGTCGACCTCGTCGTGCACGTCGCGCATGGTGCCCGTGGCCTGGTACAGGCGCAGGGTCACGAGGTCGATGGCGTCGTGCGTGGAGACCTCGCCCTCCGGGAACGGGTCGAGGTGGCTCGACTGTGCCACGGTGGCGGAGCGGCCGTCAGGCACGGCGTAGAGCGCGCGCATGCGCTCCGCGGTGTCGTCGGCGAACTCACGGGCGGCGTCGACGATCTCGTCGAGCTGCAGGTGGAGGTCGCGGAAGTTGGTCCCGAGGATGTTCCAGTGGGCCTGCTTGCCCTGCACGTGCAGGTCGATGAGGTCCACGAGGACGGCCTGGAGGTTGGCGGCGAGCTTGTCCGATGCGTGCATGATCGGCTCCTTTCGCGATCGGTGACCCTTCCGGTCTACGCGGTCGCGCGGTGCGCGTTCCCAGTGCACGTGCACCCGGGCGTCCCCCGCGGGGTCCGTCTGCTCCGTCGCCGGTGCCGCTCGGCGTCCGGCACTCAGTGCTCCGGTGCGGGGTCCACCTGGTCGACGGCGTCGCGCATCCGCTCGAGGAAGGTCGCGACCACGCGGGCGTCGGAAGCGGACAGGCCCTCGGCGATGGACATCATCCGCCGGTGCATGACGCCGAGGGTGGCCCGGACCTCGTCGTCGGTCTCCGTCGTCGGGGTGATCACGAGGGCGCGACGGTCGGTGGGGTGCGGGTCGCGACGGACGTGGTTCGACTTCACGAGCCGGTCGATCAGGATCGTGGTCGATGCCGACGAGATCTTCAGGTAGGCGGCCAGGTCCTTCGGCTTGACGATCCGTCCGGCGCGCTGGGCCTGCAGCAGGTAACGGACGGCGAGCAGGTCGGTCTCACCCATGCCCATCGAGTCACGGGTCCGCCGCCGCATGGCCGTCTCGGCCGCTCGGTACCGGCGCAGGGCGTTCAGCACGGCGACACCGCGCTGGGTGGCGTCGTCGTCGGGGAACCAGTACCCCGACGCCTCCGTGATCTCCTGCGTCGACATGTCGTTCAGGGTAACCCGTCTGGTATCTCGTCCACCTAGCGGATCCGCGTGCTGTGAACGGGTCGTGACGTCCGCACCGACGGACGGGAGGCGCGGCACCAGCCGGCACCGCGCCTCCCGTCCGTCTCCTGGTCACCGGGCGGTGACCGGGTCGGCTCAGACCGCGACGCGCTCGTCCGCCGCGTCGGCCAGGGCGCGGAGCGCGCCCTGCACGAGCTCGACGACCTCGGCGTCCTCACGCGGGTGCGTCTCGGCGAACCGGACGACCGACTGCGGGATGGCGACCTTGACGTCCTCCAGGACCTTCGCGCCGGCGATGCCCGCGGACTTCCGGGCGTCGTCGTGCGCCCACACGCCGCCGTACTGGCCGAAGGCCGAACCGATGACGGCGAGCGGCTTGCCGGACAGCGGCGAGGCGCCGAACGGACGCGAGCCCCAGTCGAGCGCGTTCTTCAGCACGGCCGGCATGGTGCCGTTGTACTCGGGGGTGACGAGCAGGACGGCGTCCGCGGCGGCGACGGCGTCACGGAAGGCGACGGCGGCGGCCGGCGGGGTGTCGCCGTCGATGTCCTCGTTGTAGAAGGGCAGGTCGACGATGCCGTCGAAGGTGGTGAGCGTGATCCCCTCGGGAGCGTGCTGCTCGGCTGCCTCGGCGAGCTTCCGGTTGATCGAGCCGGCGCGCAGGCTGCCGACGAGAGCGAGGACGTTCGTCATGATGGTTCCCTTCTATCCGTGACCGTTCGGTCACGGAATGGTGTCAGGGACAACCAATGCAGACCCTGGACGCTGCATTCCCGGCCCGGACCGGCTGGGTAGGTTGGCCCGGTGAGCACCCACCGGACGCCCGCCAGCACCCCGCGAACCACCGACCCGGACTGGTGGCGCCAGGCCGTCGTGTACCAGGTGTACCCGCGGAGCTTCGCGGACACCGACGCGGACGGCCTGGGCGACATCGCGGGCATCACGAGCCGTGTGCCGTACCTGGCGTCGCTCGGCGTGGACGCGGTGTGGCTCTCGCCCTTCTACCCGTCGCCGCTCGCCGACGGTGGGTACGACGTGGCGGACTACCGTGACGTCGACCCGCGCCTCGGCACGCTCGACGACGTCGACGCGTTCATCCGCACCGCGCACGAGCACGACATCCGCGTGATCGTCGACGTCGTGCCGAACCACACGTCCGACCAGCACGACTGGTTCCGCCAGGCGCTGGCCGCCGCGCCGGGGTCGCCCGAGCGTGCGCGGTACGTGTTCCGCGATGGGGCGGGGGCGTCCGGCGAGCTGCCGCCGAGCGACTGGGTGTCGAACTTCGGTGGCAGCGCGTGGACGCGGGTGCCGGACGGGCAGTGGTACCTGCACCTGTTCGCACCGGAGCAGCCCGACCTCGACTGGTCGAACCCCGAGGTCCGCGCGGACTTCGAGCACACGCTGCGGTCCTGGTCCGACCGCGGGGTCGACGGCTTCCGGGTCGACGTCGCGCACGGGCTCGCGAAGGACCTGTCGACGCCGTACCGGCCCTCGGACGAGAAGGCCCTGCCGCTCGACGGGTCCGACCCGCTGTACGACCGCGACGAGGTGCACGAGATCTTCGCGACCTGGCGCTCCGTGCTCGACGAGTACGACCCGCCCCGTGCTGCGATCGCCGAGGCCTGGGCCCCCGCGCCCCGTCGAGTGCTCTACGCCCGGCCGACCGAGCTCGGACAGGCGTTCAACTTCGACCTGCTCGAGGCGCCGTACGACGCCCGGACCTTCCGGACGATCATCGAGCGGAACCTCGCCAAGTCGGCCGAGTCCGGGGCGTCCTCGACGTGGGTGCTGTCGAACCACGACGTCGTCCGGCACGCGACGCGCTACGGCCTGCCCGACGGCACGGACACCGACGCCTGGCTGCTCACCGACGGCACCGAGCCCGAGCTCGACCGGCAGCGCGGGGAACGGCGGGCGCGAGCGGCGACGCTGCTGATCCTGGCGCTGCCGGGGTCGACGTACCTGTACCAGGGCGAGGAGCTCGGGCTGCACGAGGCCCCGGCGATCCCGCACGAGCTGCTGCAGGACCCGAAGTGGCTCCGGACCGGGCACACGGTGAAGGGTCGGGACGGGTGCCGCGTGCCGATCCCGTGGACCCGGACCGGTCCGTCGTTCGGCTTCGGCGACGTCGCGCCGCACCTGCCGCAACCGGCGGACTTCGGCGACTCGTCGGTCGAGGCCGAGGACGACGACCCCGCGTCGACGCTGTCGCTCTACCGGCTGGCGACCGCCACCCGGCGACGGCTGCAGCGAGGCGAGGAGCTGACGTGGCTCGACGCCGGTGACGACGTCGTGGCGTTCGCCCGGCACGGCGGCTGGCGTTCGGTGTCGAACCTCGGGACGGCTCCGGTGCCGATGCCGTCCGGCGAGGTGCTGCTGGCGTCCGGGCCGCTCGACACCGGCGACGGCATGCTGCCGGGTGAGACCACGGTGTGGCTCGGGTGAGCGCGGGCATCCCTGCACAGCTGCGCTCGGAACACTCGTTCTCCCCAGAAGGGTCCGACCGCCGCTGACGAGCGTGCCCGGCTCGCGACGATCGGGGCATGACAGACACCTCGATCCCGACAACGGTCCACCCCGACGGTCGACGCTGCCACCGGCGACGCCCTCGCAGTGCCCTCGTGAGCGGCCTCGTGGCGCTGGCCGTCCTCGTGGCGCCGGCGCTCCTGCCGTCGAGCTCCTCCGCGGACGACCTCGCGTTCCCCTACGTCGACCGGTTCGACTCCGCGGCCGGCGGCACCCTGAGCGGCGACGCGCAGGTCGTCGACGGGCGACTCCGGCTCACGGACCAGACGACGCACCAGGCCGGAGCGTGGTCGACGGACGACACCTTCCGGTCGGACCTCGGCCTCGACATCGAGTTCTCCTACGCGATGTACAACGACACCGGAGCAGTGGGCGCCGACGGGCTGCTCCTGTTCCTGGCGGACGGCACTGCTCCGCAGGGCGTCGGTGCCTACGGGGCCGCGCTCGGGTACGCATGTCGGTCGAGCACCACCCAGGGCGGTGGGCCGCCGTGCGACCTGCCGGGTGTGCCGGGCGGCTTCGCGGCCGTGGCGGTCGACCACTACGGCAACTTCTCGCAGGACATCAACGAGTCCGGCCCCGGGCAACGACCCGACTCGATCGTCGTGCGGGGCTCCGGTGACGGCACCGCGGGCTACCGGTACGTCCGGGGGGTGCCGGCGCCGGGCGGCACCCTCACGCAGGGGCCGGGGACACGGCGCGTCCGGGTCAGCCTCATCCCGGGGGCGAGCGGTGAACTGTTCATGACGGTCCGGATCGAGGACGGCGGCGTGCTGCGGACCGTCCTCGACCGGGTCCCGCTCCACGGTCAGGGGCAGGCGCCGCTGCCGGACACGCTGCGACTGGGGTTCTCGGCCGCGACCGGCGACTACGCCGACGTCCACGAGATCGACGAGGTCCGGGTCACCCAGCCCGTCGACCTCGGCGTCGCGCAGGACCTCCCGGCGTCGGCGCGGCCGGGGCAGCCGTTCAGCTACACGGTCACCGCGTCCGACGCCGGTCCGAACCGGTCCGACCCCAGCGCGCTGCACGTGGACGTCCCCGACGCCCTGCGGGACGTGGCGTGGACCTGCACGGCGACCGACGGGTCCGGTTGCGGCACGAGCAGCGGCGCGGGCGACGTCGACGTCGCGCTCGACCTGGTCCGGGGCGGGTCGGCGACCGTCACCGTGACCGGCACCGTCGCGGACGCCGCCGCCGGGGCACTCGAGAGCACCGCCACGATCGAGCCGCCGGCATCACTGGCGGACGTCGACGAGTCCGACAACCGGTCCGTCGCCTCGAGTCCGGTCGACCCGGCGCCGCAGCCCGAGGCACGACTCGTGACCGACAAGACGGTGTCCCCGGCGACGGGCGTCGCACCCGGCGACGAGGTCGAGTACCGGGTGACGGCGGAGAACCGCGGGCCGGATCCCGCGCGCGCGGTCGGTGTGGTCGACGACCTGCCAGCGGCGATGCGCTTCGTCGGGTCCGAGGACGACTGCTCCGCCGAGGGGCAGCACGTGACCTGTCGATCCGACGGAGACCTGGCGGTCGGGCAGACCCGCTCGTTCCGCATCCGCGCCGTGCTCGACCCCGACTACACGGGCGACGGCTCCGACGTGGTGAACGTGGCGACCGCGACGTCCCCCACCGACCCGGACGGCGGCGACCCGTCCCCGGAGGTGTCGATCGGCGTCATCGTGCCCGGTGACGGTGACGGTGACGGTGACGGTGACGGTGACGGTGACGGTGACGGTGACGGTGACGGTGACGGTGACGGCGACGGCGACTCTGCAACGTCTCCGCCGACACCGACCGCGTCCGCGAGCGCCTCGGGCTCGCCAGCTCCGGACCCGGCGGCGGCCGGCGGCGGGACCTCCGGACGGCGGAACGGGTCCGGCGCCCTCGCGTACACCGGAGTCGAGGGGATCGGGCTGCTCGCCGCCGTCGCGGCCGCCGCGGTCGGACTCGGGGTCAGCGGATGGTGGGTCGCGCGGCGCCGGCGGCTGACGGACGACCCCGAGTGACGGCCGGGGCCGCCGCCCGTCGTGGGTGTTCCCGCCCGACGGGCGGCGGCTCCGGTCCGGTGGCTCCGGTCGGACGCCCGGGGCGCCGGCGGTAGACTCGACCCACGATCCGCATGCCCGAAAGAGGTCCCGTGTCCGACTCCGTGGACGACGCCGGCCAGCGCGCGCGGTACTGGCCGATCCCCGTCCTCCGGGCCGTCCCAGCCGCGGTCGTGGCCCTCGTCATCACCTTCTCGTCCAACCACGCCGCCGGCTACGGCCTGCTGCTCTTCGGCGGGTTCGTTGTCGTCGACGCCCTCGTGCTCGCATGGGCCGCGCTCCGCCGGATGCCGTTCGACGACCGGTCCCGTCCGACGACGCTGGTGCAGGCGGTCGTCTCCCTCCTGGCCGGCGTGACTGCGCTGGCGACCAACGGCGTCGGGCTCGCCGCGTTCATCGCGGTGGTCGTCGGGTGGGCGGTGCTGACGGGAGCACTCGAACTCGCACAGGGACTCCGAGCTCGCGGACGCTCGCCGTTCGCCCGGGACTGGACGACGATGGGTGGGCTCACCCTGCTGCTCGCCGTGGCGTTCCTGCTGACACCGCCGGACTACTCCCAGCAGCTCGGCGGCGTCGAACGGGTCACCGGGACGCTGGACGCACCCGTCGTCCTGGTCGGTCTCCTCGGCGCCTACCTCGCCATCGCGGCGGTCTTCCACGTGATCGCCGGACTCTCGCACAAGTGGGGCACGACGGCACCTGCCGCAGCCCCGGACGGAGCACCACACGCATGAGCACCCCCAGCCGTCGCGACCGCCTGCGCCCCGCCGAGCTCCTCGTGATCTCGGCGCTCGTCGCGGTGTTCATCGGAGCGGTCGTGCTCTTCTCGACGCGGGAGTTCGAGCTCTCGCTGGTGTTCCTGGGGATCGCCTTCATCGTGGTCGTCGTGATCCTGGCGATGCTGCAGCTCGCGGCCTCGAGCGACCAGGACGACAACGACATGCTCGGCGGTCACAAGGCGCCGGGCGAGCGGTCCGAGGGCGACGACTTCCACTGATCCGACGTCCGCGGCCAGGGGAGGCCGTCGAGGCACGGCAGGACGACACGCCCGGCCGCGCCGGTTCGGACCGGTGCTGTCACGATCGCTGGCGTGGCCGACACTGCTCAGGTGGAGGGGGTGCGTGATGGACGTGACCACGCAGACGGACGAACAGATCGTCCGAGCGCTCGCGGCCGGTGACCAGGCCGCGTTGGCGCAGGTCTTCGATCGTCACGCCGCGACGATGACGCGGTACGTGTGGGCGATCGTGGACGACCGGCACGACGTGGAAGAGGTCGTGCAGGACGCGTTCCTCCTGCTCTGGCAGCGGGCGGAGACGCTCGACCTCCCGGCGGAGAGTCTGCTGCCCTGGCTCCTCGTCGTCTGCCGCAACCTTGCGCGGAACGCGGGACGGAAGCGCTCGCGGCACCGCGCCGACGAGCTGCCCGAGATGCTCGCCGCCCCCACCGAGCACGCCGATGCGGTCGAGACGCTGCGGTGGGTGCGGTCGGAGATCGCGGCCCTGCCCGAACTCGACCGACGGATCTGCGAGCTCTGCCTGCTCGAGGGACACTCCTACGCCGAGGCAGCGGAGACCCTCGGCCTGACGGTCGGCGCGGTGACCCAACGGGTCTCCCGCAACCGACGACGACTCGGGAAGGTGGTGATGCGCGATGGACTCTGAGCCTCCCGTGGGCGACGAGCTGCAGCGCATGCTCGTCACGATGAAGCAGGACGTGCTCGAGCGTGCCACCCCGCGTCCGAAGCGCCGTCGCGGGCACACCGGGATCGTCGTCGGCGTGGTCGCCCTGCTCGCGCTGGGGACCGCATCGGGTGCGGTGGCCCTCAGCCTGTCGCACCAGGACCGCCCGGTGGCGGCACCGGTGCAGACGCAGGAGCCCGCCCCGGCTCCGTCGGCGACCACCCGGACCTCCGCACCGATCACCGGCCGGCCGACCCCGCGCCCGGTGCCGACGGCGACCCCCACCACGGCGGCGGTGGCGACGATCCCGACGTCCTGTCGTGCGACCGTGCCTGAGGAGGACTACGACCGCTTCTTCGGCGACACTCCGGTCCAGGGGTCCTCCTCGATGGGCGAGGGCATCGCGGGATCGGACAGCGTGGCGGCCGGGATCGCCGAACCCGGAGCTGACATCTACTGTGTCTGGCGGGATCCGCGGGCGGACGTGTCCGGGCTCGAGATGCTCATCGGAGCAGCACGCCCCAACACTGGCGATCGGCTGCGCTCGGGCCCGATGTCGTGTGTCGACCAGGACGGGGGCGTGCTCTGCCGGACGTCGAGGCAGGCTGACCCGTACCCGGTGGACACCGTCACGACCCTGTTCGTGCGCGACGGCACCTACGTGGCCATCACGCAGACCAACTTCCCGACCAACGGCCTGCTCGACGCCGTCGTCGGGGTGATCTGGGGGGACTGACGGCCGGGAGGCGCGGGACGGATCCGCACCGCGCCTCCCGTCCGCCGGTGGGTCACGTGCTGTGGCCTTCCCGCCCTCAGGACACGCGGGCCGCGACGACGTCGCGGGCCAGTGCCCGGGTCGCACGGTTCGGCTCCGGAGCCGACCGCATGGCGAGGCCGATCCGCAGGGGCTCGACCTCGTCCTCCAGCTCCAGGACCGCGCCGTCGTACCGGACACCCGGGTCGGGGACGACACCGACGCCGAGCCCGGCGGACGCGAACCGCACGACGGCGGGCATGTCGTTCATCTCCGCCACGATCCGACGACGGAGCCCGAGACGCTCGAGTGCCGCGTCGAGGATCAGGCGGTTGCCGAACCCGTGTGCGGTGTCGACGAACGGCTCCCCGGCGAGTTCGGCGAGGGACACCGTCGGACGGGTCGCGAGCGGGTGGTCCGCTGCCGTGAACACGCGGAAGGGCAGCTCACGCAAGGGCTCGACCACGACCCCCGGCGGCACCGACGGCAGGCCCGTGTACGCCAGGTCGAGCCGCCCCGCGACC
>CAJYIG010000270.1 GCA_913774725.1 uncultured Curtobacterium sp.
TGTCGCGGGCATGGGTTCCAGTCTAGGTCGCTCCACCGTCATCACCCGCCCCACAGCGGATTCACCGGATGTGCGAGCGTTCAGCCCCGGCTCGCTCGGCGGATCAGCCCAGGCGTCCGGTCAGCCGTCCGTGCAGCGCGACGGATCCGGTGTTCAGGTTGACGACCTCGACCGTCGAGCCGTGCCGGGCGTACCGCTGCTCCACCCCGTCGAGCGCCGCGACCGTGCTCGCGTCGAACACGTGCGCGGCAGACATGTCGACGATCACCCGCTCCGGGTCCTCGGCGTAGGAGAACCGTGTGACGAGGTCGTTCGACGAGGCGAAGAAGAGGGCGCCCTGCACGCGGTAGCGGACCGTGTGCTCGTCGACCGGTTCGCGCACCACGGCGACCACGTGTGCCGCTCGACGGGCGAACACGAGGGCTGCGACCACCACACCCACCAGGACACCGGTGGCGAGGTTGTCGGTGGCGACGACCACCACGACGGTGATGACCATGACCGCCGTCTCGCCGAGCGGCATCCGTCCGAGCGTGCGCGGCCGGATGCTGTGCCAGTCGAAGGTCGCGACGCACACCATGAGCATCACTGCGGTCAGCGCCGCCATCGGGATCTGCGCCACGAGGTCGTGCAGGACGATCGTCAGCACGAGCACCGACGCTCCCGCGGCGAAGGTCGACACCCGCGTCCGCGCGCCCGCCGTCTTCACGTTGATGACGGTCTGGCCGATCATCGCGCACCCGCCCGTCCCGCCGAAGAAGGCCGACGCGATGTTCGCGATGCCCTGTCCCCACGACTCGCGCCACGCGCTGGACCGGGTCTCCGTCAGGGAGTCGACGAGCTGCGCCGTCAGGAGCGTCTCGATGAGCCCGACGATCGCGACCCCGAACGCGTACGGAGCGACGATCTGCAGGGTCTCGAGCGACAGCGGGACCGTGATGCCGCCGAAGCCGGGCAGGGCGGTCGGCAGGGACCCTTCGTCGCCCACCGTCGGCACCGCGACCCCGAACACGATCGTGATCGCCGTGACCACGACGACCGCGATCAGCGGCGCCGGGACGGCCTTCGTCAGGAAGGGGAAGGCGACGATGATGCCGACGCCGAGGGCCGTCAGCGGCCACACCACGAGCGGGACGTCGTCGCCGAACAGGTTCGGCAGCTGCGCGGTGAAGATGAGGATCGCGAGCGCGTTGACGAAGGCCACGTTGACGCTGCGCGGGATGAAGCGCATCAGGCGGGCCACCCCGAGGAACCCGAGCACCAGCTGGAACACACCGCCGAGCACGACCGCGGGGACGAGGTAGGCGACGCCGTGGTCGCGCACGAGCGGTGCGATCACGAGCGCGACCGATCCCGCGGCGGCGGAGATCATCGCTGGCCGGCCTCCGACGATCGAGATCACCACCGCGATCACGACGCTCGAGAAGAGCCCCACCGCGGGGTCGACGCCGGCGACCACCGAGAACGAGATCGCCTCGGGGATCAGGGCGAGGGCGGTGACGACACCGGCCAGGACCTCGCGGGTCAGCAGACGAGGTGACCGGAGGGCGCTGAGGACGCTGGGTGCCGCGGGGGCATGGGGTGCGAGGGACATCGCTGACGACCCTACCCTGACGTGAGGGTAGGGTTGGCACGGCGACACCGAGCGACGACGGAGGGAGGTCTGCCACGATGACGACCGTGCACTCCCCCTCACCGACTCCCGACGACCGGACACCCGACCAGGTCACGGACGGTCCGGCGCCCGGCGAGACCACGCACATCGGCGAGACGATGCACATCGGCGAGCTCGCCGAGCGTGCCGGCATGTCCCTGCGGACGATCCGCCACTACGACGAGGTCGGCCTCCTCGTGCCGAGCGGTCGGACCGCCGGGGGCTTCCGCGTGTACACGGCGCAGGACCTCGACCGCCTGCTCGTCATCCGTCGGATGAAACCGCTCGGGTTCACCCTCGACGAGATGTCCGAGCTGCTCCGGGTCGTCGACGCCCTGGCCGGGGCGGCCCCGGAGGACCAGCCGGCGCTCGCCGCCCGGCTCGACGCCTCGCTCGAGGATGCCCGCGCCCGGCACGCGAAGCTCGTCGAGCGCGCCGGCATGGCCGAGGAGTTCATCGGCACGCTGAGCACCCTGCGCGCCTCGCTCCCCTGACCGGCGGGCGACTCCGCGCCGTCACCGGTCGACCAGCAGTTCCCCCGCCTCGATGAGTCGAGCTCGTTCGCGTTGGACCGCCCGCAGTTCACGGCGCCACCGGAGCAGGTCGTCGTAGAGGCGGATGATCCGGCGGGCCTTCCACGGGCGGAAGCGGTACCGCCGTCGCACCTGCTGCCGCCACCGCTCATCGTTGCGCTCGATGAACGCCTGCACGGGGTCCTCCACTGCCATCTCCGTCTCCTTCCGTGATGAGGTTGAGCACGATCCTGCCGACCGCGACGTCGTCGTCGCGAAGGATCTGCATGTCGGACATCGCCTGCACGCTGACCCGACCGATCTCCGCCCGTCCGACGTCGCCGGCGCAGATCTGGTCGATCGTCCACACGAAGCGCGCCCACGCCCGGTCGCGCTCCTCACGCGCCACGTCCCGCCGCCACCGCACCAGCGCCCAGACGCCGGCCACGGCCGCGCCGAGCAGCGTGACCGCCGATCCGACCACCGCGGCCAGCACCGCCGCCACCGCGACGGGCGGCCAGGCCGCGAGCCCCACTCCCGATGCCGTCATCCGGGACCCCTCTCGACTCGCGACCCGACCACACGGACGACGCTACGGAGACGCCGAGGCCGACCCGCGCCTCCCGGCCGGAACTGTGGAGGACGCACGCCGCGAGCCCACCTGTGGAGGAGGCCGTAGACTCGACGACCGTGATCGAACGCACTCGCATCGCCGACCTCGCCGCCCTCCCCGACGGCCCCGTTGCCGTCGCCGGCTGGGTGGAGACCGTCCGCGACCAGAAGAAGGTCCAGTTCGTCGTCCTCCGCGACGAGACCGGCGCCGCGCAGCTGGTGAACCCGGCGACGCGCGAGGCCGAGGACGGCGACGACGACGCCCAGGCCCGGCTCGCCATCACGAACGAGATCTCGGGCCTGGCGCACGGCACCTTCGTGCACGTCCGCGGCGCCCTGAAGCACGACGAGCGCGTCAAGCTCGGCGGCCTCGAGGTCAAGGTCGGTTCGCTCGAGGTCGTCAGTGCGGCGATCCCGGAGACGCCGATCGCGGACGACTCCTCACTCGACAAGCGCCTCGACTGGCGCTTCCTCGACCTGCGCAACCGCAAGCAGAACCTGGTCTTCCGCATCCAGACCACGCTGGAGCACGCGTTCCGCACGTACTGGGTCGAGCGGGACTACATCGAGATCCACACCCCGAAGCTGATGGCGTCGGCATCCGAGTCACGCGCCGAGCTCTTCCAGCTCGAGTACTTCGAGACCACCGCCTACCTCGCGCAGTCGCCGCAGAACTTCAAGCAGATGGCCCAGCCCGCCGGCTTCGGCGCGGTGTTCGAGATCGCGGACGCCTTCCGCGCCGACCCGTCCTTCACGAGCCGCCACGCGACGGAGTTCACGAGCGTGGACGCCGAGATCTCGTGGGTCGAGTCGCACGCCGACGTCATGGCGATGCACGAGGAGCTCCTCGTCGCCGGCTTCACCGCCGTCAAGGCGAAGTACGGCAAGGAGATCGAGGAGGTCTTCGGCTTCGAGTTCGTCGTGCCGACGGCCCCGTTCCCCCGCGTCACCCTGGCCGAGGCCCGGAAGATCGTCGCCGACAGCGGCTACGAGGTCGTCCGCGCGGACGGCGACCTGGACCCCGAGGGCGAGCGTCGTGTCAGCGCCTGGGCGAAGGAGACGCACGGATCCGAGTTCGTGTTCGTCACCGACTACGACGCCTCGATCCGCCCGTACTACCACATGCGGCACGCCGACGACCCGACGCTCACGAACAGCTACGACCTGCTGTTCAACGGTGCCGAGATCTCGACCGGCGCCCAGCGCGAGCACCGCGTCGACGTCCTCGAGGCGCAGGCCGTCGAGAAGGGCCTCGACCCGGAGGAGCTCGGCTGGTACCTCGACTTCTTCCGCTACGGCGTGCCGCCGCACGGCGGCTTCGGCATGGGCCTGGCCCGCGTGCTCATGCTCGCGCTGCACGAGCCGTCCATCCGCGAGGTCACCTACCTGTTCCGCGGTCCGACGCGCCTGACCCCGTAGTCAGCACCGACGACGACGGCCACCCTCCGACAGGAGGGTGGCCGTCGTCGTGCACGGGCCGGGAGGCTCGGCTCAGCTCTCCCAGTCGACGGCCGCCCGTCCCGTGACCAGCTCGCGGATCTCGGCGGCCGCCGCCTGGTGGTCCGGGTGGACCTGGTACTCGTCGAGACCGGCGAGGTCGTCGAAGGTCGCCACGACGGCGACGTCCTGGTTCTTCCCCGGGTACGCGACGTTCTCCACCACCTGCAGCGACCGGATCGAGTCGATCGTGCCGACGAGTCCGGTCAGGAGCCCGCGGATGCGCTCGATCGTCGCGGCGCGGTCGAGGTCCGAGCGGACGGTCCAGGAGACGACGTGGTGGATCATGCGCGGGCCTCTGCCTTCTCGAGGGCACGTCGGAGCCGGTCGGCGTCCACGTGCCAGTTGCTGTGGACCCGGCCGTCGACGAGCACGACGGGGATGTCCTCGGCGTACTCCGCACGAAGGGCGTCGTCGTCGAGGATCGACCGCTCCTCCAGCGTCGTACCGGGATGGGCCGCCACGACCTGTTCGACGACCGGACGGGCGTCGTCGCAGAGGTGGCAGCCGGGCTTCGTCAGGAACGTCACGGCGGGCATGCCCCCCACCCTAGACCGGCGGGACGCGGCACCAGGGAACACGAAAGCCCCGGCGGACCGGGGCTTCGGGTGCAAGTACTGGACTTACTTCTTGTTGCGACGCTGGTGGCGCGTCTTGCGAAGGAGCTTGCGGTGCTTCTTCTTCGCCATGCGCTTGCGACGCTTCTTGATGACAGAACCCATAGTGGACCTCGCTCGGAACGATGCTGATGTGTGGACACCGGGCCCGAAGAGACCGCGGAAAATCAACCCGGCCGAGTCTAGCGGAGCGCAGCGGTCCTGTCGAACGAGCGCGAGCCGGGGCGACCTCAGCCGACGTCGGCGATGCCGCCGCGCAGGAGCTCGGCGACGGCCGACTCCGGGACGCGGAAGGACCGGCCGAACCGGATCGCGGGGAGCTCCCCCGCGTGCACCATGCGGTACACGGTCATCTTCGAGACGCGCATCATCTCGGCCACCTCAGCGACGGTGAGGAAACGCACGTCGTCGAAACTGCCGGTCATGGTCCGCCTTCGGGTACCCGCGGTTCGCGCGGGGTCGGTGTGACCTGTGTGGTCAAGGGTGAGTGTAGGGGCGTGTGGGACCGCGTGTCCAGGAGACTCCGAGCAGACGCTCGACCGGGCCCGACTCGGGCATCGGGCCGGACCCGACCCGGGCAAGCGACCGGACCCGGCGCGGCCGTCGGGCCGA
Source organism: uncultured Curtobacterium sp. (assembly GCA_913774725.1). Lineage (GTDB taxonomy): Bacteria > Actinomycetota > Actinomycetes > Actinomycetales > Microbacteriaceae > Curtobacterium > Curtobacterium subtropicum. Next base: position 5,505 of record CAJYIG010000270.1, read on the forward strand.
GCGCTCAGTCGTCCTCGCCGCGGCGCGTGAAGCGCTTCCGACCGCGGTCGACGACCCGCTCCCAGCCCTGCTGCGCACCCGTGAACGCGGCCGTCGCACGGTGTGACGCCTCCGCCATCACGCGACCGAGTTCGGTGCCCACCTCGACCGTCGACCGCCCGGCTGCACCGGAGCGCCGCACCGAGACCGGCTGCCCGTCCATCGTCCACGCGGTCGTGGCCGGGGTGCCGTCCGCGTCGACCGCGCCGGTGAAGGGGACCACCCACTCCTCGAGCCGCACGAGGGGTTCCGGGTCGAGCCGGTAGAAGCGGTGCTGGCCTTCCTCCCTGCTCGACACCAGGCCGTGGTCGCGCAGGACCCGAAGGTGCTTCGACACGGTGGGCTGGCTCACCCCGATCTTCTCGACGAGCTGGCCGACGCTCAGCTCACCCCCGGTGGCGTCCGCGCCGTAGGCCGTCAGCAGTGCACCGAGCAGCTCGCGCCGGGTGGGGTCCGCCACGACGGTGAAGATGTCGGCCATGGGGCAAGGCTAGTCGGACGGCCGCGCATGTACCATGTCCGCTGACCTGCTCGACGGCTCCGGAGGCGCCCGATGCTCGACCGCACCGAGCCGCTCGACCGGCACGCGCCGGTGAGCGACGTCCGTCGGTGGTGGAACAGCGTGCTCGACGTCCTCCGGGCATCTCCGTCGCGACTCGCGATCCTCGTCTTCGTCGCGCTGATCCTCATCTTCACGACCCTCTTCACGACCCCGTGGGCGTCGGCGGACCGCACCCCCACGCACTTCGCGGACGCCCTGTTCACGGCCGCGTCGGTGGTCTGCGTCACCGGCCTCGCCACCGTCGACATGGCGACGCACTGGTCGGTGTTCGGCAAGGTCCTGATCGTCGTCGGTACCCAGATCGGTGCGGTCGGCGTGCTCACCTTCGCCTCGATCCTCGGACTCGTGGTCACGCGGCGGCTCGGACTGCGCGCGAAGCTCATCGCCGCGGGCGACTCGAACCCCCTCCGCACGCACTCCGGTGCGGTGCCGGAGGGACAGGCCGTGCGGCTCGGCGAGGTCGGCACGCTGCTGCTCACGGTCGCCGTCAGCACCCTGACGATCGAGGTCGCCGTCGGCGTGCTCATCCTGCCCTCGGTCCTCGCCGCGGGGTACCCGTTCTGGACGGCGGTCGGCGACGCCTTCTACTACGCGGCGATGGCGTTCACGAACACCGGCTTCTCGCCGAACGCCGACGGGCTCGCCCCGTTCGCGAACGACTACTGGTTCCTCTCGATGCTCATGGTCGCGGTCGTCGCCGGGTCGATCGGCTTCCCGGTCATCCGTGCGGTGACCAAGCAGTTCCGGACGCCGCGCCGGTGGCCGATCCACGTCAAGCTCACCCTGACCACGAGCGCGGTCCTGCTCCTGGTCGGCGCCGTCGTCTACACCGCGCTCGAGGCGTCGAACCCCCGCACGCTCGGCGACGCCGGAGCGGGGCACACCGCGTTCCAGGCGCTCTTCTTCTCGACGATGACGCGGTCCGGCGGCTTCGCCACGATCGACGTCCAGCAGATGCACGGCGCGAGCCTGCTCGTCACCGACATGCTCATGTTCATCGGCGGCGGCTCCGCCTCGACGGCCGGCGGCATCAAGGTGACGACGCTCGCCGTGCTCTTCCTGGCTGCCGTCGCCGAGGCTCGCGGGCGGCGGAGCATGGAGGCGTTCGGTCGACGCATCCCGAGCGACGTGCTGCGCGTCGCGGTCGCGGTCGTGCTCTGGGGCGCGACCATCGTCGCCGTGATGACGGTCGTCCTGCTGCAGATCACCGGCGACTCGCTCGACCGGGTGCTCTTCGAGGTGATCTCCGCCTTCGCCACGTGCGGGCTGAGCTCCGGCATCTCCGCCGAGCTCCCCGAGGCCGGCAAGTACGTGCTCGCCGCCACGATGTTCCTGGGTCGGGTCGGTACAGTGACCATCGCCGCCGCGCTGGCCGCCAGCCAGAGCCGGCAGCTGTTCCGCCGTCCCGAGGAGAGGCCGATCGTTGGCTGACCGCCGCGTCGCACGCGCCGAGCGCCGTGCACCCCACCCCGTCACCGGCGCCGTGAGCCACGACGCACCCGTGCTCGTCCTCGGCCTCGGGCGCTTCGGAGCCGCCACCGCCGGGCAGCTCGAGCGGCAGCACCGCGAGGTGCTCGTCGTCGACACCGATGCCGCGCTCGTGCAGAAGTGGTCGGACCGCGTCACGCACGCCGTGCAGGCCGACGCGACCGACATCGACGCCCTCCGGCAGATCGGCGCCCAGGACTTCGCGATCGCGGTGGTCGCCGTCGGCTCGCACCTCGAGTCGAGCGTGCTCATCACGTCGAACCTGGTCGACCTCGGGATCCCGCAGATCTGGGCGAAGGCCGTCAGCCGGTCGCACGGCACGATCCTGTCCCGCATCGGCGCGAACCACGTCGTCTACCCGGAGCGCGAGGCCGGCGAGCGGACCGCCCACCTGGTCTCGGGACGCATGCTCGACTTCATCGAGGTCGACGACGACTTCGCGGTGGTCAAGATGCACCCGCCCCGCGCGGTGCGCGGCAAGGACCTCGCCACGACGGTCATCCG
>CAJYIG010000271.1 GCA_913774725.1 uncultured Curtobacterium sp.
CTCGTCGTCGGTGAGCGGCACGCGTACCTCGATGACCCAGCGGTCGACGTCGAACGACGGGTAGCCGTCGCCGTCCTCGTCCGCGATGGTGATGTGCACCAGGCGCAGGCGTCGGTCCCACGCATCGTGCACGGCACGGACGAGCGCGGATCGGTCTGATGCGTCGGAGCTCACGCGCCCACGCTACTGAGCGGTGGCCGCCTGGTCCCGACCGTGCCGGAGGCATGAGCCTCAGTCAGCCGGCTCGATCGCGCGGCGCACCAGGTTCACCACGAACAGCACCGCGTCGGCCGCCATGCCGGCCGATCGGCGGTCGCCGTTCCTCCGGTGCTTCGTCGCCTGGGCGAGTTCGATCGCCGCGCGCACGACCTTCCGGAGCTCGGCGCTCTCGGATCCCGGCAGCTCGACGTCGACCACACGACCGAGCCGCGCCTTCGTGTTCGGCACCGGAGGCTCGTCGGCGCCCGGCTCGCCGTGCCGCCCGTGCTCGTACGCCGCGGCGGAGAGCGCCTCGAGCGCGGCGACCGCGTCGTTGCCGACGTTCGAATAGTCCTGCTCGGTGCGGGCGGTCTGGAAGTGGCGCCGCATCTCGTTCAGCTCCTCGTCGACGCGCTGCCACCCGGTGGATCCCCGCGGGGAGATCGGATCCGCGAGTGCGCCAGTGAGCGAGTCCGTCTCACGCGCATCGAGCAGCGCGTGGAGATCGTCGAACTGCTCGTCGAGCATGCTGCGTCTGGCCTGCCAGCTGCCGTGACCGTCGTTCCTCAGCCAGTACTTCCGGAACGTCTCGAAGTCGCGGAACGGTGGGTCGAACGTGGTGATGCCGAGGCGGTCGAGCACCGCCTTCAGCGCACGAAGAAGCAGCCGCGAGTCGTCGTTGTTGAGCGGCGACCCGTGTGTGCCGTAGGCCTCGTACTCCTCGTGCACGACACGTGCGAGCGGGACCGCGATCTCCAAGTCACCATGCTGCGCGTGCGGCCCCCGAAGCAGCCCCTCGAGAAGCTCCGTGTCTAGGGCAGCCTTCTGCTTGACCGCCGAGCCCCAGATGTCGGTCACGACCTCTTCTTCCGGGAGATAGAAGTCCCACGTTCGCATGGCGCTCACCCTAGCCAGGAGTAACGCTCGTCTTCCACGGCCGTCGGAGGTGCTGCGATCTACTCCGCGATGCTCCTCGAGTTCGCCGTTCAGGAGACGTGCCCGCGGCGGATCTAGCTGGTCTACCGATCGGCCGTGGTGCGGGTCTCTCGCCGACGGTGCGCACGCACGTTCACGAACCCGAGCACCACGTCCGCGGCGAGAAGAAGCCAACCAAATCCGCTGCCTTGCGCGATGAGCCAGACGGCGCACCCGGTCAGAACCAAGCCGATGAGCACCAGCACAACTGTGACCGCTGTCCAACGCATGCCTCTGAGCCTACGGGCGGTGTCCTCCGCCGGACAGCTTGTCCGGGACTGGCGCGGCGACGCTCCCGCCACGGGGTCGGTGTCCGGTGCTACTGACAGATTGCTTGTCCTGATGCAAGCCGAGTCTCGATAGACGATCGGTGTGCGGTCACTCCTTGCCGTTTCGCTTGCGCATGATCCCAAGAACGATGCCGTAGACCATCACGGCCCCGATTACGGGCAGCGCAATCCACATCCCTGGTGCACCCGCAGCAAACATGGGCAGAGGCATGCCGAGCGCTGGTTCGTGTGTCCGATAGGCGATCGGCTACCGGACGCCGGACTTGCTCACCCGGTGGTAGGAGAGGTCAGCAGCGCCGCGACGGACTCGAGGGCGCCGGGGACGAGGGAGAAGTAGGCCCAGGTGCCGCGCTTCTCGCGGTGCAGGATGCCGGCGTCGACCAGCACCTTGAGGTGGTGCGAGACGGTCGGCTGGGACAGGCCGAGCGGTTCTTGCAGATCGCACACGCACGCTTCCGCACCTTCGTGAGCGGCCACCATCGAGATCAGCCGCAGACGCGCGGGGTCCGCGATCGCCTTCAACGACTTCGCCAGGACTTCGGCGGACTCCTGCGTCATCGCTTCGGTCGTGACGGGCGAGCAGCATGCAGTGACGTCCTGGATGGGAAGCAGCTCGATCGTCGTCATCGCACGATCATCTCATGTGCTTCGATCGACGTCTATATTTGCGCTCATCGATATCGACGTGCTTCGATGTTCCTGCTCGACTTCCGATCGATCTGTAGAGGACCGACTCCGATGACTCACCTTGTTGCCGTTGGGGGCAGCGACGCCGGTATCGCCGCGGCACTGCGCGCCCGTGAGCTGGACCCGTCGACCGACGTGACCGTGGTGCTCGCCGACGAGTTCCCAAACTTCTCCATCTGCGGCATCCCCTACTGGGTCTCCGGCGACGTCGCCACGGAAGCGTCCCTCGCGCACCGCACCCGCGCCGACCTCGAAGCCGCCGGGATGACGGTCCGCTCCTCGACATGGGCTTCCGCGGTCGACGTCGACCGCCAGCTGCTCTCCGTCACCGGCCCGTCCGGCGATGAGCAGATCGGGTACGACGAGCTGCTCATCGGGACCGGCGCGGAGCCGGTCCGCCCGGACGGGATTCCGTTCGGTGAGCCCGGCGTCCATCTGCTGCACTCGATGACGGACGCGGAGCAGGTCGTCGCCGCCCTGGAGCTCCTGCAGGCGGGCAGCCGCGTCGCGGTCGTGGGCGCCGGCTACATCGGCCTCGAGATGACCGAAGGGCTCGTCGCCCGCGGCTTCGACACGACGCTGATTCAGCGCGGACCGGAAGTGCTCTCCACCCTTGACCCGGAACTCGGTGCCCTGGTCACCGCGGAGGTCCGCCGGCACGGCGCGACGGTGCTGACCGGTGCGACCGTCACCGGAATCACCCCCGCTGGCGGCGGGCAGTGGAGCGTCGCGACCAGCTCCAAGTCCGGTGACGCCGCCGGAACGTTCGCGCTCGTGGTGGTCTGTGTCGGGGTGCGGCCGGTGACGGATCTCGCGGCCGCGGCGGGCGCGCAGCTCGGGCAGGCCGCCGCCATCGTCGTCGACGAGCAGATGCGCACCGGGGTGCCGCACGTGTGGGCAGCGGGCGACTGCGTCGTGACGCACCACCGGCTCCTCGAGACGACCTGGCTGCCGCTCGGGACGACCGCGCACAAGCAGGGCCGTGTCGCCGGGGAGAACATGCTCGGCGGGTCCCGGACCTTCGCCGGTTCGGTGGGGACGCAGGTGGTGAAGGTGTTCGACCTCGTCGCCGCCCGCACCGGCCTCCGCCACCACGAAACCGCTGCGCTCGACGTGTCGCCGCTGACCCGGGTGACGATGGCGGATGACCACAAGCGGTACTACCCGGGTGCGGTGCCGCTGACGATCAGTGTCACCGCCGACCAGCCGTCCGGCAAGCTCCTCGGCGCGCAGATTGTGGGGCAGCGCACGGCGGAGATCAGTAAGCGCATCGACACGTACGCCACCGCCCTCCACGCCGGCCTCTCGGTGGACGACGTGATCGACTTGGACCTCTCCTACACGCCGCCGCTCGGGTCCCCGTGGGATGCCGTGCAGGTCGCCGCGCAGGGCTGGGAGCGCGCCGCCGCGGCGGCGAACCAAGCCGGGGTGGGCGTCTGATGGTGCTGGCGGTCGTCGCCGCGGCGATCTTCGTCGCGACGCTCGTGGTGGTGATCTGGCAGCCCAAGGGCTTCCCGATCGGCTACACCGCCCTCATCGGCGCGGTCGTCGCCCTCGCGACCACGGTCGTCGGGCTCGGGGACGTGCCGACGGTGGTCGGGATCGTGTGGAACGCGACGCTGACGTTCGTCGCGGTGGTGCTGATCTCGTTGATCCTCGACGAGGCCGGCTTCTTCGAGTGGGCAGCGCTCCACGTGGCCCGGTGGGGTCGCGGGAACGGTCGGCTGCTGTTCGTGCTGATCGTCGGCCTCGGCGCGGTCATTGCGGCCGTGTTCGCCAACGACGGGGCCGCGCTGATCCTCACCCCGATCGTGGTCGG
>CAJYIG010000272.1 GCA_913774725.1 uncultured Curtobacterium sp.
GTCGGTTGAGTGCGTTGCGCAGGTTCGCGAGGGCGCTTCCGAGTCCGACCACGGGACTCGATGGTACGCGGCCGCGGCGGTGGCTCCGGCCGTGGCGCTGGTCCCGAGTCTCGGGCCGAGCGACCGGACTCGCGGGTCGCGGCCCGAGGATCGTCGCTCAGGCCGAGTCTCGCTGCGGCGGACCCGAGTCTCGTGGTACCCCCGGTGGGACTCGAACCCACAACTCGGCGATTTTAAGTCGCGTGCCTCTACCGATTGGGCCACGGGGGCGGGCCGGAACAGCCTACCGATGCGACGACGGCCGCCGCCCCACGTTGGGGCGACGGCCGTCGAGACGAGCTGCGGTGCCGGTACTACTTGGCGTCGGCCGGAGCCGCGACCGGCTCGGCGTCCTTCGAGACGGCCTCGGCCGGGGTGGCGTACGCCGGACCGGCGGCGTCGGCGGGCTTGCCCTCCTCCGGAGCCGGGGCTGCGACGGCCTTCGGCTCCTCGGCAGCTGCGGGCTTCGGACGCGACGCGAAGGCCTCGAACGCGGCACGCGGGGTCTCGCGGTCGTCGAGCGACGCGATGTCACGGCCCAGGAAGAAGCCGCCCACCCAGTCGCCGATGACGCGCCACTTGCGCTCCCACGACGGCATCGCGAGACCGTGGTAGCCACGGTGCGCACCCCAGGCCAGGAAGCCCTTCATCGCGAACTTGCCGGACTGGAAGACACCGGTACCGAGACCGAGGCCCGCGACGGCGCCGAGGTTCTCGTGCTTGTAGTCGTTCGTCGCCTCGCCACGGATCACCGCGACCAGGTTCTTGGCGAGCTGCTTCGCCTGGCGCACGGCGTGCTGGGCGTTCGGCACGCAGAAGCCGCCGACACCGCCGCCGGTCAGGTCCGGCACGGCCGCGACGTCACCGCAGGCCCACGCATCGGCGATCACGCCGTTGTCGTCGACCACGCGGAGGTCGGGCTGCACGCGGATGCGACCGCGCTGCTCGAGCGGGAAGTCGGTGCCCTTGACCATCGGGTTCGCCATGACGCCGGCGGTCCAGATGATGAGGTCGGACTCGATCGTCTGGATCGACTCGTCCTTGGCCTTGAGCTGGCAGACGCCGCCCTCGGCCGAGGCCAGCTGGGTCTCGAGGTGCACCGTGGCACCGCGGGAAGCGAGGTTCTCGAGCACCCAGTGCGAGGTCTCGAGCGACACCTCGGGCATGATCCGGCCCATCGCCTCGACCAGGTGGAAGTGCGTGTCGTCGAAGGACAGCTGCGGGAAGCTCTTCAGCAGGTCGGACGCGAAGGAGCGGAGCTCGGCGAAGACCTCGATGCCGGCGAAGCCGCCACCGACCACGACGACGGTGAGCAGGCGGTCACGCTCGGGACCGGCCGGCAGGTTCGCCGCCTTGTGGAAGTTCGTGAGGATCTTGTCGCGGATCGCCGCGGCCTCCTCGATGGTCTTCAGGCCGATGGCCTCGTCCGCGACGCCCGGGATCGGGAAGGTTCGCGAGACGGCACCGGCGGTCATCACGATCTGGTCGTAGGACTCCTCCCACGCCTCGCCCTCGGCCGGGGTGATCGTCGCGGTCTTCGTGGCGTGGTCGACCTTCGTGACCTTCGCCGTCACGACGCGGGTCTTCTTCAGGTGACGACGGTGCGAGACGATCGCGTGACGCGGCTCGATCGAACCGGCCGCGACCTCGGGCAGGAACGGCTGGTACGTCATGTACGGGAGCGGGTCCACCATGGTGACCTCGGCTTCACCCTGACGCAGGTGCTTCTCGAGCTTCCAGGCGGTGTAGAAACCGGCGTAGCCGCCGCCGACGACGAGGATCTTGGGCACGGGGGATGATCTCCTTGGAGTGGGGTGGTTGCTTGCCGGGAGGCTGGTCAGACTTCGCCGCCACCCGCCCCGACTCCAGCGTCTGCGATGCCATCATACGCCCGGCACGCACACCGGGAGGGCGACCAGTCCACGCGCTCGAGCGCGAGGTCGCCGATGGGGTTGACGCCGGGTCCGGCAGCGAGGGCGTGGCCGACGAGGGCGTGCAGGCACTTCACGCGGGTGGGCATGCCACCGGCGCTGATGCCGTCGATCTCGTCGACGTGCTCGATCGACTCGCGGTCCGCCAGGTAGGACTCGTGGGCCGCGCGGTACTGCGCCGCGACGGTCTCGTCCTCGAGCAGGGCGGCGAGCTCGGGCATGACGTGGTTCGCCTCGAGCGTGCTCACGGCCGCGGTGGCGGCGGGGTGGCACAGGTAGTAGAACGTCGGGAACGGGGTGCCGTTCGCGAGTCGGGGCTTCGTCGACACGACGGTGGGGTTGCCGCACACGCACCGCGCCGCGATCCCGACGACGTCGCGGGCCGGTCGCCCGAGCTGCGCCGAGACGACCTGGATGTCGCGGTCGGACGGCGGGTCGAAGGGAGGGGTCGTCACGGGCACGTGAGCCTACCCGAGTCCCGCTCGCCGTCCTACTCCGTGACGACGGCGGTGCCGGGCCTGCTCCGTGTCGGCGGCGGCGGCGCTGGGCCTACTTCGTGTCGGCGGTGGCGGCGCCGGTCGGGTCCCCGGTGCCGGAGACGTCGGGAGCGACGAGCTCCTCGGTGGTCTTCTCCGTCAGGCCGGACTGCAGCACGCTGGAGAGCATCGCCTGCACCCAGTCGACCTTCGGGGTCTGCACGGTCGAGCTGACCGGGCTGCCGGAGTCCGTCTCGGCACGGTCGGACCCCTTCGCCTGCTCGGCGCCCATCACGAGGTAGCTCTCCTCGCCCGGGTAGACGTAGAGCAGCCGGTCACGGGCCTGCGCCTCGATGTAGGCCGGGTCGTCCCACCGTGCGACGTCCTGCTTCTTCTGGCTGACGTCCGCCTTCTGCGCCGCCACCTCGCGCTGCTGCTGCGCGATCTGCTCCTGCTGCTGGATCAGCGTGCGGAGCGAGGGCGCGAGCACGACGACGAACAACACGATGATCGCCAGCATGAGCAGGCTGAACCCCGAGAACCGGATCGAGCGGTACCAGGGCTGCTCGTGCGCGCCGGACTCCGGCACGGCCACGGGGATGCGGCGGACGCGGGGCTTCTGGCTGGGCACGGCTCGACGATAACCCGGCCCGCGTCGGTCGCGTGGCCCGGCACGCGGGCCGGCACGCGTCGCTCGGTACCCTCCCAGCGGACGGGAGGCGCGGCGCACGGCCGCCACGCGTCGCTCGGTACCCTCCCAGCGGACGGGAGG
>CAJYIG010000273.1 GCA_913774725.1 uncultured Curtobacterium sp.
ACGACCACCACTTCCACTACGGCTACGTGCTGACCGCCGCCGCGATGGTGGCCGACGGTGACGCCTCCCTCGTGCAGAAGTGGCGCACCGTCGCGGACCTCGTCGCGGCGGACATCGCCTCGCCGACCGCGACGGAGTCCTTCCCGGCGCTCCGCGTCTACGACCCGTACGCGCAGCACTCGTGGGCGTCCGGCTACTCGCCCTTCGCCGACGGCAACAACCAGGAGTCGTCGTCCGAGGCGGTGTCCGCGTGGAACGGCGTCGCACGCTGGGGCGCCGTGTCCGGATCGTCGACGCTCGAGTCGACCGGCACGTGGCTGCTGTCGAACGAGGCCGCCTCGGCGCAGCGTGACGTGCTCGACCCCGACCTGTCCGCGTTCCCGGGCTTCACGCACCGGATCGTCTCCCTGAACTGGGGCGGCAAGCGCGACCACGCCACGTGGTTCAGCGCGGCCGCAGCGGCCCCCGCCGGCATCGAGCTCATCCCGATGCCGGCGATGGCGGGCGCGTACGTCTACGCGGGCGGGCGGCAGCAGATCCAGCGGGTGCTCGACGAGGCCGTGCCGGACGGCCGGTACGACGTGCAGTTCGGCGACTACCTGCTCATGTACCGCGCGCTCGGCGGGGAGTCCGACGCCGCGGCGGCACTCCGCGACGCCGAGCGTCTGCCGGACGCGGTGATCGACTCGGCGAACACGCGGTCGTACCTGCTCGCGTGGATCATGACGCGGGACCGGTCGTAGCGACAGGTCCTCGCACGCCGACCCGACGGGCGGCACGGCGGTCCCCCGACCGCGGTGCCGCCCGTCACTCGCTTCCCGGACGCTCTGGGGCCCTGCACGGGGACCGCGGCCTACCGTCCACGGCATGACCACGCGAGCCAAGACCGCCACCGCGCTGCTCGGCGCTGCCACCCTCGCCCTGCTCCTGACGGCGTGCGACCCGGGCGGCGCCCAGAACATCGACCCGGTCGGCAAGGTCCCGGGGGACGAGCAGAAGTCGCAGTCCGCGGAGTGCGCCGTCGCCTCGAGCAACGCCGTCGACGCGATCGGCACGGCCGTCGGCCCGCACGACACCACGGACTTCGCCAACGTCGCCGAGGGTGACGGCGGCTGGTACCTCGCCGCGTCGATCGTGCCGTCGGACAGCAAGGACGCCAACGACGACGAGCTGACCATCTGGGCGACGGAGACCGACCCGACCTCGCAGGACTGGGACGGGACGATCTACGCCGTGAACCAGACCGCGAAGGACGCGACCTCGGACGAGTCGCAGTCGGCATCGCCGGCGCCGAGCGCGTTCAGTGCGGACTCCGACGCCGCGAAGCGCGCCGAGAGCTGCGCCGTCGAGGCAGCCGACCGCTGATCCCCGGCCCGACCCGGACGGGGCGCTCCGCCGGACACCGGCCGGGCGCGGCGCGGCCGGAGGCGGCGAACAGGCGCCGCGCCGTGCAGTGCCGCGCGGCCGGCTCGGACCGGTCGGCTCAGGACTGACAGCGTGGACACCAGTAGGTGTCCCGCAGCGTGAGCTCCGAGTCGCCGAGTTCGCCCCGCCGCACGGGCGTCCCGCACCGCAGACAGGGCTTGCCCGCGCGGCCGTACACCCAGAAGCGGCGTCCGGGCCGGTCGACCCCGGTCGTGACCCGGTTGCTGCGGTCGCGGTTCATCGTGATGAGCCGGTGCGCCAGCGCGATCGCCCGCGCCGGGTCCGCCACCTGCCCCACGGGCCGCGTGGGCAGCACGCCGCGCAGGAAGCAGAGCTCGTTCCGGTACACGTTGCCGAGGCCGGCCAGCACCCGCTGGTCGAGCAGCGCGAGGCTGATCGGCCGCTCCGGGTCGGACGTCAGGTTCTCCAGCGCACGGTCGGCGTCCCAGTCGGGTCCGAGCAGGTCCGGACCGAGGTGCCCGACGACCTCGGACTCCTGGTCGCGCGGCACGACCTCGAGCACGCCCAACGTGAACCCGACGGTCGAGACGTCCGCGGCGTCGAGCACCACGCGGGCCTGGTGTGCCGGTCGTCGCCACCGCTCGCCGGGGGCGTAGACGTCCCAGCGGCCCTCCATCTTCAGGTGCGAGTGCACGGTCAGGTCGCCGACCCTGTGCAGCAGGTGCTTGCCGCGCGGCACGACCTCGTCGACGGTCCGTCCGACCAGGTCGAGGGTCGCGAACGCGGGGACCCGGAAGTCCGAGCGGGTCAGGACCTTACCCGCGAGCGCGGTGTGCAGGCGCCGGGCGGCGCGGAAGACGGTGTCACCTTCGGGCACGGTCCGCCTCCGCTCTCGCCGTCCGGACCCTGCGGGCCGCGTCCGCCGTGTCGGCCTCTGCTCGGTCGGGTCGGGCTCGGTCGGGTCGGGCTCGGTCGGGTCCGGCTCGGTCGGGTCGGGCTCGGCCGGGTCCAGCTCGGTCGGGCCCCGGCCTGGAGGCCCTGGTCGCCTCAGACACGCAGCCGCAGCCCCTGCGGGGTCGCCGTGAACCCCGCCTCGCGCAGCGCCGAACCCAGCTGCGTCTCGAGCACGAAGTCGCCGTCCACCCGCTCCACCGAGAGCTTGCGCAGGCCGCTCCGCACGGTGGCGGCGATGGACCGCGCCGCGACCGCGAGGTCAGCCGGGTCATCGGTGAAGGTCAGGACGGACTTGCCGCCGCGCTCCACGTAGACCGCGAGGCGCCCGTCGACGGTGGTCACCAGGGCGCCGGCCTTGCGTCCCGGGCGGTGGCCGCGGCCGGTCGTGGCCGTCGAGCGGGTGGGCGCGGGTGCCGCTGCACCACGAACTCCGGTCGGGGCGCCGGCGTCCGACCCGGCAGCGGCGGCAGCGGGGTCGGCGTCCGGGTCCGCCGGCGCGTCGTCGGAGGGCCACGGCAGCGCCGCGCCGTACGGGTTCGCCGGGTCCGTCGCCGCCAGGGTGAGTGCCTGGCGCTCGCGGTCCGGGTCGGCTCGTTCGTCGTCGTCGAGGTCGCGGGCGTACGTCCGGAGCCGGTCGACGGTCGGGCTCGTCGCGAACTGCGCCGCCCCGAGGCCCTCGACGAAGTACCCCCGGCGCGCACGACCGGACTCCTCGAACCGGCTGAGCACGCGGTAGACGCCGGCGAACCCGCCGCGGACGCCCTCGACCTGCACGGCGCCGCGGGTCACGACCCCGTACCGCTCGAGCAGCTGCTCCGCGGTGGCGGCCGCACGCAGCGTCGAGTCGGACTCGGCGAGCGGCAGGATGGACCACCGACCGCCGACAGACGGCGGGCCGGACTGCGACGGCAGCGTCGGCCGTCGACGCCCGCGGTAGGCGCGGGCTCGGGGCGCGCTCGTCGACCTCGCCTTGCCCCCGAGCATCGCCCGGAGCGGTGCGAAGGTGTCGTTCGTGATCTGTCCCGCCCAGACCAGGTCCCACAGCGCGGTCGTCAGGGCCTGGTCGTCGGTGCTGCCGACCGCCTGGCCGAGCTGCCGGAAGAAGTAGGCGCCGCCGCCGGCCAGGGCCCCGAGCACGTCGCGCTGCAGCTCGGTGGTCTCGCCGCCGTCCGGTTCCGCCAGTGTCGTCGACGCGGTCTCGGCGAGGTGCAGGCGCACCCACCCGTCGTTCCCGGGCAGGGTGCCTCCGCCGGACCAGAGGACCTCGCCGGTGGCGGTCAGCTCGTCGAGCATGCTCGTGGAGTAGTCGGTGACGCGGGACGGCAGCACCAGGGTCTCCCACGCGCTCGCGGGCAGGGCGACCCCGGCCAGCTGGTCGATCACCTGCAGCACGCCGTCCACGCCCCGGAGTCCGCCGCGGGTCCCCGGTGCCTGGACGTGCTGCCACGCGGGGAGGAACCGGGCCAGGGTGTCCGGCGAGACCGGCTCGACCTCGTGCCGGAGCGCTGCGAGCGACTTCGTGCGGATGCGGCGGAGCACCTCGGCGTCGCACCACTCGGCGCCCTGGCGGTCCGGGCGGAACTCGCCCTCGACCACCCGGCGGTCGGCGACCAGTCGGCGCAGGGTGTCCTGCACGACGGCGATGCCGAGCCCGAGCCGACTGGCTGCCTCCTGCGCGGAGAACGGCCCGTGGGACCGGGCGTACCGGCCGACCAGGTCGCCGAGCGGGTCGGCGACGGGTTCGACGAAGGCGGTCGGCACGCCGATCGGCAGCGGGACGCCCAGGGCGTCGCGCAGGCGGGAGGCGTCCTCGATCACGGACCAGCGCGTCGTGCCGCCCTGCGAGAAGGAGAGCACGCGGCGGTCGCGCTCGAGGGTCTCGAGCGCGATGCGGACCATGGCGGCCGCGCCGTCGGCGTCGTCCACGCCCGCGTCCGCCACCCAGCTCCGGGCGACGACCTCGTCCAGCTCGAGGGCGCCGACCAGGCGCAGCACGTCGACGAGCCCCTCGGCATCGCGTGCACGACGGTCGGGGGAGAGCCGCTGCAGGTCGCGCTCGACCGAGGCGATGACCGCGGGATCGAGGAGTTCGCGGAGCTCCGCCCGCCCGAGCAGTTCGCCGAGCAGGGTGGAGTCGAGCGACAGTGCCGCCGCCCGCCGTTCGGCCAGGGGCGAGTCGCCCTCGTACATGAACGCCGCGACGTAGCCGAACAGGATCGACCGGGCGAACGGCGACGGCTGCTCGGTCTCGCGTTCGACCAGGCGGATGCGGCGCTCGGCGATCTGGTCCGAGATGCCGAGCAGCGCCGGGACGTCGTACGCGTCCTGCAGGACCTCGCGCACGGTCTCGAGCACGATCGGGAACGTCGGGTACTTCCGGGCGACCTCGAGCAGCTGCGACGCCCGCTGGCGCTGCTGCCAGAGCGGGGAGCGCTGCCCGGGGTTCCGGCGCGGCAGGAGCAGCGCACGCGCCGCACACTCGCGGAACCGGGCCGCGAAGAGCGCGGAGCCGCCGACCTCGTCGGTGACCAGTGCCTCGAGGTCGTCGCGCTCGAAGACGAACAGGTCGGCTCCGGGTGGCTCGGCGTCGGTCTCGGGGATCCGCACGACGATGCCGTCGTCGGCCGCCATCGCGTCGCCGTCGATGCCGTGTCGTTCGCGCAGGCGCGCGCCGACCGCCAGGGCCCACGGTGCGTGCACCTGCATGCCGTACGGCGAGTGCAGGATGAGCCGCCAGTCGCCGAGTTCGTCGCGGAATCGCTCGACCACGAGCGTGGTGTCGTTCGGCACGTGCCCGGTGGCGGCGCGCTGGTCGCGCAGGAACGTCAGCAGGTTCGTCACCGCTCGTTCGTCGAGTCCGCCGGCAGCGACCCGGGCGCGGGCGTCGTCGTCGGACGCGGCGTCGACCTCGCGCACGAACGCACCGGTCGCCCGGCCGAGCTCCGCGGGCCGGCCGATGCCGTCGCCCTTCCAGAACGGCACCCGACCGGGCTGGCCGAACGCCGGGCTGACGATCACCCGGTCGTGCGTGATCTCCTCGATCCGCCAGCTCGTCGCGCCGAGGGCGAAGACGTCACCGACGCGGGACTCGTAGACCATCTCCTCGTCGAGCTCCCCGACGCGCGAGGCCTTCTCGCCCACCATGAAGACGCCGAACATGCCGCGGTCGGGGATGGTGCCGCCGCTCGTCACCGCGAGCCGCTGGGCACCGGGACGGCCGGTCAGGGTGCCGTGCACACGGTCCCACACGAGGCGCGGCCGGAGCTCGGCGAACTCGTCGCTCGGGTAGCGCCCGGTCACCAGGTCGAGCGTCGCCTCGAACGCCGACCGGGGCAGCGAGCTGAAGGGTGCGCTGCGTCGGACGAGCTCGAACCAGTGCTCGACCTCGACCGTGTCGACCGACCCCGCCGCGACGGTGTGCTGGGCGAGGACGTCGAGCGGGTTCGCGGGCACCGAGATCGCCTCGATCTGCCCGGACACCATGCGCTCGACGGTGACGGCGCTGTTCACCAGGTCGGCGCGGTGCTTCGGGAAGAGCACACCGCGGGAGATCTCGCCGACCTGGTGCCCGGCACGACCGACGCGCTGCAGGCCGCTGGCGACCGAGGGCGGTGCCTCGACCTGCACGACGAGGTCGACCTCGCCCATGTCGATGCCGAGCTCGAGCGAGCTGGTCGCGACGACGCAGCGCAGGCGCCCGGACTTCAGGTCGTCCTCGATGATCGCGCGCTGGTCCTTCGAGACGGAGCCGTGGTGGGCGCGAGCGAGCGCGGGGACCGCCGGGTCGGACCCGCCGCCCTCGGTCTGCCCGGACTGCCCGATCACCTGTGCCGGGGGACGCTTCGGCTGTGCGACCGGGGCGTGCGCCGACGCTCGCCCCGGTGACTGTGCTACCGGGACCGCGCCCACGGCCGCGACCTCGGCCTCCGGCCCCGCGACGGCGGCGAGCACCCGCTCCTCGTGGATCTCGTTGAGACGGGCGGTGAGACGCTCCGCGAGCCGCCGCGAGTTCGCGAACACGATCGTCGAGCGGTGCTCCTCGATGAGGTCGACGACGCGCTCTTCGACGTGGGGCCAGATCGACCCGTTCGTCGGCGACTCGGTCGCGTCGGCGCCCACCGGCGGGGCGCCGAGCTCGGTCATGTCGTCGACCGGCACGACGACGCGCAGGTCGAAGGTCTTCTGCGCCGGCGGGGCGATGATCGACACGGGGGCCCGGCCCCCGAGGAACCGTGCGACCTCCTCCGCCGGACGTACCGTCGCGGACAGGCCGATCCGCTGCACGGGCTTCTCGAGCAGGTCGTCGAGCCGTTCGAGCGAGACCGCCAGGTGTGCGCCGCGCTTGGTCGACGCGACCGCGTGGACCTCGTCCACGATGACCGTGTCGACGTTCACCAGGGTCTCGCGCGCCTGCGAGGTCAGCATCAGGTACAGCGACTCGGGCGTCGTGATGAGGATGTCCGGCGGCTGCCGCAGGAGCCGCTGCCGGTCGGAGGACGGGGTGTCACCGCTCCGGACACCCACCGTGATCTCCGGCGGTTCCGTCCCGAGGCGCCTGGCGGTCTGCGTGATGCCGACCAGCGGGCTGCGGAGGTTGCGCTCGACGTCGACACCCAGCGCCTTGAGCGGGGAGACGTACAGCACGCGGGTGCGCTGCTTCGCCGGCGGTCGGTCGGTCGCGCTGATGAGTCGGTCGATCGACCACAGGAACGACGCGAGGGTCTTGCCGGAGCCGGTCGGGGCGACCACGAGCGCGTGCTGTCCTGTGGAGATCGCGTCCCAGGCGCCGGCCTGTGCCGCGGTCGGGCCGGGGAACGCGCCGCGGAACCACTCCGCGGTCGCGGGGGAGAAGCGCTCGAGGACGTCCGTCATGGTCCGTCCCATCCTGCCCGCCGCCACCGACAGCGGTCCGAGGAACAGGATCGCTTGACGCAGCGATAGTTACCGATCTATCGTTGAGGCATCGCGACTGGGACACAACAGATCGCGAGAACACTTCACCACGACAGGAAGGAGTCATCATGCGCCCCTCGTACGATGACCTCGACAGCACCACGCCCCGCCGCGGCACCCGCGGCACCGGCCCGCGCGGCCCCCGCTTCGGCGGCGCGCGGCAGCACCACGGCCATGGCTTCCCCGGCCGCGACCGCGGCGACAACGACCACGGCGGTCGCGGCGGCTTCGGTGGCTTTGGCCCCGGCGGACGCGGCTTCGGCCCGGGCTTCGGTCCCGGGTTCGGCGGCGGCCCCGGGTTCGGCGGCGGCCCCGGGTTCGGACGCGAACGCCGCCGTCGCGGCGACGTCCGCCTCGCCATCCTCGGCCTGCTCGCCGAGGGCCCGCAGAACGGCTACGCCGTGATCAAGACCATCGCCGAGCGCACCGGCGGCGCCTGGAAGCCGAGCCCCGGCTCGGTCTACCCGACGTTCCAGCAGCTCGTCGACGAGGACCTCGTCGTCTCGACGGGCGACGGCCGCAAGACGCTCTTCGAGCTCACCGACGCCGGCCGCGCCGAGGCCGAGGCGAAGGCGGACGAGATCGCCGCCGCGTTCGACGCAGCGCCGGGCATGCCCGACACGCAGCGAGAGTTCGTCGAGGCCCTCCGCAAGGCCATGGGGGTGCTGCACGTGTACCGCACCAGTGCCTCCGACGAGCAGACGAAGGCCGCGACGGCGAAGGTCGACCAGCTCCGCAAGGACCTGCTGCAGATCCTCGCCGAGTAGCGGCGAGCGGTCCGCGCGACCCAGCACCGGACGGGAGGCCCGTGGCGGGCCCGCCTCGGGCCTCCCGTCCGGCAGCCGGTCACCCGGACACGTCCACGACGGCGACAGCCCACCGCAGATCACCTGCGGCAGCCTGTCGTCTTCGCGTACCTGTCGCGGGAGCGGTCGTCAGGAGGCGTCGACGAACGCGGCCACGTCGGCGAGCTCCCCGGCGGACACCGCGTGCGGCAGGCCGGCGTAGGTCCGGTCGGTCACGTCCGTGTGCGCGGCGGCCCATGCCTGCGTGCGGGCGGTGGCCTCGGGCGGGATCACCGGGTCGAGGTCGCCGTGCCCGAGGAAGACCCGCGGCCGGACGGTCGCGACGGCCTCGTCGCGGGAGTCCGTCACCCCGGGCACCACGAACCCGGAGAGCGACACGGCGAACGCGAACGCCCCGGGTCGGGCTCGGAGCAGCTGCAGCGCCATCGACCCACCCTGCGAGAACCCGAGCAGTCCGATCCGCGGATGGTCGGCGGACACGGCGTCGATCCAGTCGAGGACACCCTCGGCGGCGTCGTCGACCGGCTCGAGCGCGGGGGACCCCGGCGTCCCGAGCGGGTACCAGGAGAACCCGGGCCCCCAGGGCATCGGAGCGCGGAGCGACGCGATCGTCCACGCGGACGGCAGCGCCGGCGCCAGGCCGAGCAGGTCACGCTCGTTCGAACCGACCCCGTGCATCGCCACGAGCAGGGGTGTCCCCGCGCGTTCGTCGGCCGGGCGGGTCCACTGCACGATGTCCGCATCGATCACGTGGACAACGCTAGCCGTCCACAGCGACCGCGCCTTCCGCCGAACTCGCCGGGGCGACTGGTAGACACGGTGCATGGCCTCGCTCCGCACCCCCGACCCCGACTCCGGCTGGCTGTCCGACGAGGAACTCGCGAACGTCCGTCGTCGACTGCCCATCTGCTACGTCGAGGCACTGCCCGTGCGGACCGACGGGCTCGGTGTAGTGACCGAGGTCGGCGTCCTGCTCCGCGTCGCGCCGAGCGGCTCGATCGCCCGCACCCTGGTCTCCGGCCGCGTGATGTTCGGCGAGTCGATCCGCACCGCGCTCTTCCGGCACCTGGAGAAGGACCTCGGCCCGATGGCCTTCCCGCAGCTGCCCGCGAGCCCGACGCCCTTCACGGTGGCCGAGTACTTCCCGCTGCCCGGTGCCTCGGTGTTCACCGACGAGCGGCAGCACGCGATCTCCCTCGCCTACGTGGTGCCCGTCACCGGGACCTGCGAGCCGCGCCAGGACGCCCTCGAGCTCACGTGGATGAGCCCGATGGAGGCAGCGTCCGACGCGGTGGCCGAGGAGATGGAGGGCGGTCGCGGGGCACTCCTGCGCGCCGGCCTCGCCTCGGTCGGCGCCCTGCACTAGCCCTCCGACCGACCCGCGCGCACGACGAAGCCCCCGGAACCACGCGGTTCCGGGGGCTTCGCAGCGCGGTCGTGGACCGGCTTCAGTGCTTCTCGTCGCGGAGGGAGTCCGCGACGCCGTGCGCCGCGTCCTTCACGTCGTCGACGCCCTGCTTGGCCGACGCCTTGGCCTGGTCGGTCTGACCCTCGGCCTTGAGCTTGTCGTTGCCGGTCAGGTTGCCGAGACCCTCCTTGACCTTGCCGACGAGCTTCTCGCCGGTGTGGTTCTCTTCGCTGCCAGCCATACGGTCTCCTTCCAACGACGGACGATTCCCCGTCGGCAGCTCTCGCCGCCTTCGGTGAGGGAGAACGTACGCGGGGGCACTCCCGCTGCTCCCACCGGACGTCCAGGTTCCGGATGCCAACGCGAAAGCGACAGGACGCCGCTGAACATCGGCGGCATCCTGTCGCTTCCGCGGATCACTCGGTCCGATCAGGCCTGATCGACCCGAGCAGCGCGAGCACGGACCACCGGGTCAGTGGCGGTCGGCAGCCCCGGCCGGACGGGACGCGCGACGCGAGCCCCCGCGGCGACGACCGCCGCCGGACTCACCCGCGCCGGACCGACCCGCCGCGTAGCCGCCCTCGGACGACCACACCGGAGCGGACCCGCCACGCACGACGTCGCTCGACGCCCGACGGCTGCCGCCCGAACGGCGCTGACCGCCACCGGTCGCGCCGCCCGACGCCGCAGCGCCCGAGCCGTTCCCGCGACCGGCACCACCGGCCGTGGCACCCGCGGTGGCCGGACGGCCACCGCGACCACCGGCGGCGCGGCCCGAGCCACGACCTGCCGAGGCGGTCTCCGGAGCCTGCGTCGAGCCTCCCGACCGTCCGCCGCGACCACGACGACGACCGCCGCCCGCCGACTCGGCGCGACCGCTCTCGGTCGCGCGCGGCTGCCGCTGGCGCTGCTGTTGCGCCGGCTGCTCCGGCTCGAGGTGACGGATCGGCGCGACCTCGCCCACGAGCGCGGTGACGGCCGGCGAGGTCGCGGTGACCTGCTGCGGGGTGACCTTGATCGCCGCGGCACGCATCATCGGCGCGACGGCGCGGCGCTCGGCCGGCAGCGTCACGGTGAAGACGTCGCCCGACGAACCGGCACGCGCGGTGCGGCCCGAGCGGTGCAGGTACGCCTTGTGCTCGGTCGGCGGGTCGACGTGCACCACGAGCTCGACGTGGTCGACGTGTACACCGCGGGCGGCGACGTCGGTGGCGACGAGCACGAGGGCCTCGCCGGACGAGAACTTGGCGAGGTTGCGCTCCCGGGCGCCCTGCGACAGGTTGCCCTGCAGGTCGACGGCCGGGATGCCCTGGCTGGTGAGCTGCTTCGCCAGGCGCTTCGCGTGGTGCTTCGTGCGCATGAACAGGATGCGGCGGCCGGTGCCCGAGGCGAGCGTGCGGACGAGGTCCTTCTTCGCGTCGGCGTCGGCGACCTCGAACAGGTGGTGGGTCATCGCCTCGACCGGGCTGGTCTCGTCGTCGACCGAGTGCATCACCGGGCTGTGCAGGAACTTCTTGACGAGCTTGTCCACGCCGTTGTCGAGCGTGGCCGAGAACAGCAGGCGCTGCCCCTGCTCCGGCGTCGCCTGCATGATCTTCGTCACACCGGGCAGGAAGCCCATGTCGGCCATGTGGTCGGCCTCGTCGAGGACGGTGACCTCGATGTCGCCGAGGCTCACGTGCCCCTGCTGCATGAGGTCGGCGAGGCGACCCGGGCAGGCGACGACCACGTCGACACCGGCACGGAGCGCGTCGACCTGACGGCCCTGGCCGACACCGCCGAAGATCGTCGTGGTGTTCAGGCCCATCGACTTCGCGAGCGGCGCGAGCGTCGCGTCGATCTGGGTCGCGAGCTCACGGGTCGGGGCGAGCACCAGCGCTCGGGGACGACCGGCGCGACGCGGCCGACGGCTCGCGGCCAGACGGGCCGCGAGCGGGATCGCGAAGGCGATGGTCTTGCCCGAACCGGTGCGCCCGCGACCGAGCACGTCCTTGCCCTGCAGGGAGTCGGGCAGCGTGTCGGCCTGGATGGGGAACGCGGTCTCCTTGCCCTGCTGGGCGAGGGACTGGACCATCGGCGCGGGGACGCCGAGGTCGGAGAAGCGGATGTCGGAAGGAGTGGCGGTCATCGTGACCTTTCGAGCCGGCACGTGCCGGCCGTGGGCGCGCTCGGGTTCGGCGCGCGGGCGGGATCCCCGCACCAGCGTGGCTGGCGCGGTCGCCGCAGCAGAGAGCCTGGCACCGGGTGACGGTGCGCGATCATCGACCGGATGAGGGTCGGGAGTCGGGGGCGTCCGTACGACGCACGAGGCGATCGGCGCCTCGAGTACCACCAGCATAGCGGGTGCCCGTCGAACGAGCGGAGGCCGTTCGCCTCCGGCGTGCGATGATCCCCTCGTGCGCACGCGATCCGTCCTCCTGACCACCGCGGTCGCGCTGGTCGCCGTCCTCGGCAGCGGAGGCTGCGCCGAGGCTGCCGCGCCCGCCGCGTCGTCGGCGCCCTCGCACCGGGACCTGCCGACCTCGGGACGCCCGGACTACCAGCTCGGTGGCGGCTACACGCCGCCGTCGGGCGTGACGATCGTCGAGCGTGACAGCACCGACCGTCCGGCCGCCGGCAAGTACTCGATCTGCTACGTCAACGGCTTCCAGACGCAGCCGGGAACGCTCGCCGAGTGGGAGCGCCGTGCTCCGTCGGCACTGTTGCGCGACGACGCCGGCGAGCCCGTCACCGACCCGGGGTGGCCGGACGAGGTGCTGCTCGACACCCGTACCGCCGCGGAGCGCGCCGCGATCACGAAGGAGCTCTCGCGGGCGATCGCGCGGTGCGCCGACCGGGGCTTCGCCGCCGTCGAGTTCGACAACCTCGACTCGTGGACGCGGTCGGGGAAGCGCCTGACCCGGTCCGGGAACCTCGCGCTCGCGCAGGCGCTCGTCCGACTCGGGCACGAGCACGGACTGGCCGTCGGGCAGAAGAACACCCCGCAGCTCGGGAAGGCCGGTCGGCAGTCGACGGGCTTCGACTTCGTCGTCGCCGAGGAGTGCGTGCAGTACGACGAGTGCTCGGCCTACACGGAGGCGTACGGCAAGCGCGTGATCGACGTCGAGTACGCGGACACCCTCGACCGGTCGTGGGCGTCGGTGTGCGGGCTGCGCGACCGTCCGGCCATGACGATCCTGCGGGACCGCGACCTGGTCACCCCTGCCTCGGACGAGTACGTCTTCGAGCACTGTTGACGGGGGACGGGGACGGCCGGGAGGCGCGGATCGCGTCGGCCCCGCGAGCTGCGGCTCGCGGGTGGCCGGGTCAGGCGGGCCAGGCGTCGCGCAGGGCCGCCGCGGCCTGGTCGGCGGACAGCCCGGCCTCGCGCGCAGCGGCCACCAGGGCGTGCGCTGCCGTGGCGACGGCGTCGGGCACCTCGGCCGGGCGCACGACCCGCGTGCCGGCACCCCGAGCGGTGTGCACGAGCCCGGCCTCCTCGAGCAGCTGGTAGGCCTTCGCGACCGTCCCCGGGGCGAGCGAGAGCTCCTCGGCGAGGGCCCGCACGCTCGGCAGGCGCTCCCCGTCCACCAGGTAGCCGGCGGCGATCTGCGCCGCGATCTGCGAACGGACCTGCTCGAACGGCGGCACCCGGCCGCCCGCGTCGAGTGCCACGAGTCCCGTCATGCGATCCACCCTTGTGTCCTGTCCGTGTGCTCGTACCGCCGTGGTGTCAGAAGTCGTACTGCTCGCCGACCGGGATCGGCACGGCGACGGTGTTGCCCGGGGGCGCGAGGGGGCACGCCCACGCCGGGTCGTACGCGCACGAGGGGTTGTACGCGAAGTTGAAGTCGAGGACGAGTTCGCCGTCGTCACCGCCGAGGTCCGCACCCTTGATCGTGTCGAGCAGGTAGCGGCCGCCGCCGTACGTCCCACGGGCGCGGCCGGCGCTGGCGTCCTTCACCGGGACGAAGACCCCGCCCGCGTAGCCGCCGTGCGACCACACGTCGAGCGTCCCGATGCCCGGCAGTCGGACGACGCCGAGCCGGTCGAAGTGCACGATGCCGTCGGTGCCCGTCTCGACGTCCATCGCCTGCGGCTCGGCGGACTCGATGCGTGCCCGGAACCGCCACTCGGGGTCGTAGTCGGGGACGGGCAGCGCCTCGAAGTCGCGGGCGTCCTCGTCGAGCAGCGGACTGGCCGGGTGCTCGGCGAACATCGCGTCGCGCGTCTCGCGCCACATCGCGTGCGCGGTCTCGGGATCGGCCGTCGCCCGCACCCGTCGGTACAGGTCGAACGTCATCCGCCGCCAGTCCACGGTGGCGAGCGTGCTGTGCACGCGGTCCTGGGCCCTCGGCTCCTGCGTCTGGCTCACGAGGACGAGCGTACGCCC
>CAJYIG010000274.1 GCA_913774725.1 uncultured Curtobacterium sp.
CCTCCATCGCCGTCGCCGAGGCCCTCGGTGCCGACGTCGTCGAGGTCGACGTCCGCCGGACCGCCGACGGCGTCGCGGTCCTGCTGCACGACGAGACCCTCGGCCGGCTCTGGGGCGACCCGCGCCGCGTCGCCGAGGTCTCGTGGTGCGAGGTCGCCCGGCTCGGCAACGGGCTCGACCGCATCCCGCGCCTCGACGCCGTGCTCGAACGGCTCGACGGCTGCCGGGCCGCCGTGCTGCTCCACGTCGTCGACCCCGCGGACGCCCTCGTCGCGACCCGCACCGTCGCCGCGTCGGCCTGGGACACCGCGGTGGCGTGGACGGGGACGTCACCGGCGCTCGCCGCCGTCCGGGCAGCACTGCCGACCACCGACGTGTGGCTGCCGTGGGAGTCGCTCGACGTCCCCACGGCCGCGGACCTGAGCGGCCTCCGGCCGTCGACGCTGGTGCTCGACGACGTGTTCCTGACACCGGACACGGTCGCGGCGGCGCACGACCTCGGCATCGCGGTGGCGGTGCGGACCGTCGACGAGCCGGAACCGGTCCGCTGGGCGGCGCGCACGGGTGCGGACCTCGTGGCCACGGAGGACGTCGCCTCCGTCCGCGCCGTGCTGGCCGGAGGGGAGCGGGACGGCTGGGCGCTGTCCGAGCGCGGACCGACCGAGGACGAGGTGGGCACGCGCGCCCAGGCGCTCGCCCACCGCATCGCGCACGAGGTCATAGCGTTCACCCGCGAGCACCCGATCGGGCCGGTCACGACGAAGCACGGCGACGGCGACCCCGTCACCGACGTCGACCGTGCGGTCGAGCGACTCGTCCGGTCCCGCGTCCGCGCGGCCTTCCCCACGCACGGGTTCACGGGCGAGGAGTACGGCACGGCGCCCGGCGACCGACACCACTGGTGGCTCGACCCGGTCGACGGGACGACGAACCTGGTCAACGGGGTGCCCTGGACGGCGATGTCGCTCTGCCTGACCCGCGCCGGGCAGCCCCTCGTCGGGGTCGTGGCCGACCCGTGGCGGGGCGAGGTGCTCGAAGCGCGGCGCGGTCGCGGTGCGGTGCTCCGTGACACACCGCTCCGGCTCGACGACGCGCCGCGGCCGCTCGCCGGGGCCGTCGTGGGGGCCGAGTTCGGCGGCCTCGGCGCGTGGGACGGACTCGGGAGGCTCGTGGTCGCGCTGGCAGAGCGCTCCTGCGCCGTGCGCGTGATGGGTTCCAGCACGCTGACGCTCGCGCAGGTCGCCGCCGGTCGCGGGGTGGGCGGGTGCGTGCCGTCGTTCGACCCCGTGGACCACGGCGCGGCGGTGCTGCTGGTGCAAGAGGCCGGGGGAGTGGTGCTCACGCTCGACGGACCCGTCGACGGCTTCCCCCGGGCCGGGGAGCCCGTCCTCGTCGCGCACCCGGGCGCGGCCGACGAGCTCTTCACGATCTGGTCCTCGGCGCTCGGCGCTCGCTGACCGCTGGCGCTGCCGCGCGGCGCTGACACCGTGCACGGACACCGCTCTCGGCTGGTTCTGTGCGGTCGTACAGTCAGCGGTCGTCGGCGCTGCCTAGTGTGGCTCCGACGGACCCTCCCGACCGGGGCGGACCGCACCGAAGGAGCAACGACATGGGATTCCTCGACCGACTGCTCGGCCGTCCCGACCGTGACCGCGATCAGCAGGGCGGGTGGGGTCAGCCGCAGCCGCCGCAGCAGCCGACCCAGCAGGGGTACCGGTACGGGCAGCAGTCGTACCAGGTGCCGCCGGTCCAGCAGGACGGCGGTCAACAGTACGGCGGTCAGCAGTACGGGGCGCAGCCAGGTCAGCAGTTCGGCGGTCAGCAGTACGGCACCCCGCAGTGGGGTCCGGGCCAGCCCGGTGGCCAGCAGCCGGGCGGTCAGCAGGTGGCCTCGACCGAGGACGAGCGCGCCGTCGAGCGCTACCGCTACCTGCTCCGCACGGCACCGCCGGAGCGCATCGAAGAGGTCCACGCCGAGGCCTTCGCGACCCTGACGCCCGAGCAGCGCCGGATGGTCTACGAGGAGTTCACCCGCAGCGCGCCCGACGGCGAGGCTCCCCGTGGGGACGACCCGCGGTCCCTGGCCCAGGCGGCGACCCGCTCCGAGATCCGCCAGCCCGGCTTCATGGAGCGTTCGCTCGGCGGGATGAACGGCGGCGCCGGGGCGATGGGGCAGCGCGGCGGTCCCTCGTTCGGCCGGATGATCGGCGCGTCGATCCTCGGCACGGTCGCCGGGTACGTCATCGGTTCGGCGATCATGAGTGCCTTCCTGCCCGACGCCGGATCGTTCGACGGCGGTACCGATGCTGCGGGGGACGGCGGTTCGGAGGACACTGGTGCCGACTCCGGTGACGGCGGGGCGTCCGATGCGGGCGCGTCCGACGGCGGCGGGTACGAGAACGCGGGCTGGGACGACGGCGGCGGTGACTTCGGCGGCGGCGGCTTCGGCGACTTCGGCGGTGACTTCGACGTCTGAGTGACGTCGTCGCTCCCGCCGACCCCACACCGACGTGGCCGACGAGGGAGCGACATGGCCATCATCGAGGCCTCCGGGCTGACCAAGACCTACCGATCGCGCTCGGGCCCGGTGCACGCGCTGGCCGGGCTCGACCTGTCCGTCCCCGAGGGCACCGTCACGGCGCTGCTCGGGCCGAACGGCGCCGGCAAGACCACGACCGTCAAGGTGCTCACGACGCTCGTCACCCCGGACGCCGGGCGGGCGACGATCGACGGCGTCGACGTGGTCGCCGACCCGCAGGCGACCCGGCGCTCCATCGGGGTGTCCGGGCAGTACGCCGCGGTCGACGAGAACCTGACCGGGGCCGAGAACCTCGAGATGATCGGTCGGCTGTACCACCTCGGCCGGCGGGCGGCGCGGCAGCGGGCCCGCGAGCTCATCGAGGTGTTCGACCTGTCCGAGGCCGGTGACCGTCCGGTAAAGGGCTTCTCGGGCGGGATGCGCCGCCGGATCGACCTGGCCGGCGCACTCGTCACGAACCCGCGGGTGCTGTTCCTCGACGAGCCGACCACCGGCCTCGACCCCCGGAGCCGTCTCGCGCTGTGGGGGATCATCGAGGGCCTGGTCGGCCACGGCGCCACCGTGCTGCTCACGACCCAGTACCTGGAAGAGGCCGACCAGCTCGCCGACGACATCGCCGTGATCGACGACGGCCGGGTGATCGCCGAGGGCACCGCCGACCAGCTCAAGGCACAGGTCGGCGGCCACCGGGTCGTCGTCACCCTGGTCGACGGGGACGACCGGGAGGCCGTGGTCACCGCCCTGCGCCGGTACGGCGTCGGGGACGTGGAGACCTCCGCCGACGGGCGGACCTCCGGCATCGCGGTCGACGCGGGACCGCAGGCGCTCCAGCGGGTGCTCGCCGACCTGGGGGAGGCGGGGATCCGGCTGCACGACGCCGGCATGCGCCGGCCGACGCTCGACGACGTCTTCCTGCGCCTCACCGGGCACGCTGCCACGGCTGCCGACGAGGGCGCGCCGGACGGCGGCGGCGGGGCGGGCGCGGGCAGGGCCTCCGGGCCGGGTCGCGGTGACCCCGTACCGGCGGCCGGCGACGCGACCGACAGCGCTCCGGAGCGTGTCCGGTGACCGCCGTGGGCGCGCCCCGGCAGCAGTTGCCGGTCGTCGTGACGTCGCCCGTCGCGATCTGGTTCGAGGACGGCTGGACCGTCACGAAGCGGAACCTGACGAAGATCAAGCGGTCGCCGGACATGCTCGTGTTCGCGGTGCTGCAGCCGATCATGTTCGTGCTGCTCTTCAGTCAGGTCTACGGGGGCGCCATCCAGGTGCGGGGGACCGACTACACGCAGTTCCTGATGGCGGGGATCTTCGCGCAGACGGTCGTCTTCGGGGCGACGTTCTCGGGGTCCGCGATGGCCCAGGACCTGAAGGAGGGCCTGATCGACCGCTTCCGGACCCTGCCGATGTCGGCGTCGGCGGTGCTGGTCGGACGGACGAACTC
>CAJYIG010000275.1 GCA_913774725.1 uncultured Curtobacterium sp.
ACTGCCCGCGGGTGCCGACCATCGCCTGGGTGTCGTCCGTCCAGACGCCCGTCGCGTTCACGACCTGCTTCGCCCGGATGTCGAACTTCTCGCCGGTCTGGATGTCGTGTGCGTGCGCCCCGACGACGCGCTCCCCGACCTTGATGAAGCCCTCGATGCGGACCCGGCTCGCGGCGTGGGCGCCGTACGATGCGGCGGTGCGCACGAGCGACGCGACGTAGCGGGCGTCGTCGACCTGGGCGTCGTAGTAGGTCATGCCGCCGACGAAGGCGTCCTTCTTCAGGCCCGGCATGTTCTTCAGCACCTGCTTGCGGCTGAGGTGCCGGTGGTGCGGGACGCCGGGCGGACGGCCGCCCGACCAGCTGAAGACGTCGTACATCGCCATGCCGATGCCGATGTAGAAGCGCTCCCACACGCGGTGGTTGAGCGGGTAGAGGAAGCGCACGGGCTTCACCAGGTGCGGGGCGATGCGCTGCAGCAGCAGGCCGCGTTCGATGAGGGCCTCGCGGACGAGCGCGAAGTTCAGCTGCTCGAGGTAGCGGATGCCACCGTGCACGAGCTTCGAGGAGCGGCTCGACGTGCCCGAACCCCAGTCACGGGCCTCGACGATGCCGACGCTCAGGCCGCGGGTGACCGCGTCGAGCGCACTACCGCCGCCGACGATGCCGCCGCCGACGACCAGGACGTCGAGCTCCTTCGTCTTCAGCGCTTCGATCGCCGCGGCACGCTCGTCCGGTCCGAGCTTCGCGGACGGGTCGAAGCCGACGCCCGTGGACGTCGCTCCCGGAGCGCCGTCCACGGTGCTCTCGGCACCTGTGGTCGTCGCGTCCGTGCTGGTCTGCGTGGTGCTGCTGGCTGGCTTGGCCATCGTCGCCTCCGTGCGGGTTGCGCGCACGGAGCCGGCCTCCGCGCACGGGAGCGCCGAGGCGTCACCCGCGCGGGAGCACGGGTGCCACCGTCACTGCTGGTGGTACGGCGCCACGACCACTTCTACTCGCTGGAACTCCTTGACGTCGGAGTATCCGGTGGTGGCCATCGAGCGACGCAGTGCGCCGACCAGGTTCGCGCGGCCGTCCCACGACGGGGTCGGGCCGTTCAGCACGTTCTCGAGCGGAGCGATCTGGCCGACCTCGACCCGGCGACCGCGGGGCAGCTCGGAGTGGTGCGCCTCGGCACCCCAGTGGAAGCCGCCGCCGGGGGCCTCGGTCGCGCGGGCCAGCGCCGTGCCGAGCATGACCGCGTCGGCACCGACGGCGATCGCCTTGACGACGTCACCGGCGGTGTCGAGCCCGCCGTCCGCGATGACGTGCACGTAGCGGCCGCCGGACTCGTCCATGTAGTCGCGACGGGCACCGGCGACGTCGGCGACCGCCGTGGCCATCGGCGCGTGGATGCCCAGCGCGGCGCGGGTCGTCGAGGCAGCGCCACCGCCGAAGCCGACGAGCACGCCGGCGGCTCCGGTGCGCATGAGGTGCAGCGCCGAGGTGTACGTCGAGGCGCCGCCCACGATGACCGGCACGTCGAGCTCGTAGATGAACTTCTTGAGGTTGAGCGGCTCCTGGTTCTGGGAGACGTGCTCCGCCGAGACCGTCGTGCCGCGGATGACGAACAGGTCGACACCGGCGTCGACGACCGTCTGCGAGAACTCCTGCGTGCGCTGCGGGCTGAGCGACCCGGCGACCGGGACCCCGGCGGCGCGGATCTCGGCCAGGCGTGCGGTGATCAGCTCGGCCTTGACCGGCTCGGAGTAGATCTCCTGCATGCGCTTCGTGACGTTGCCGTCGGTGAGGGTCTTGATCTCGTCGTAGTACGGGGTCGGGTCCTCGTACCGGGTCCACAGGCCCTCGAGGTCGAGCACGCCGAGGATCCCGAGCTTGCCCATCTGGATGACCGTCGCCGGCGAGGACACCGAGTCCATCGGCGCCGAGAGGATCGGCGACGCGAAGGTGAACGCGTCGATCGACCACTGCACGCTCACGTCGTGCGGGTCACGGGTGCGCCGCGAGGGGACCACCGCGATGTCGTCGAACGCGTAGGCCCGACGGCCGCGCTTGCCTGCACCGATCTCGACTTCAGTCACCGGGCAAGCCTAGCGGGCGGGGTCCGGGAGTGGGACGGGTGGACGGTGCAGCGGGACCCGTCGGACGGGGGCATCGTGACCGCGATCGTCGCTGCCGCGGGCGTCACCGCCGGGATCGTCCGCCGGGATCGTCGCCGGGGTCGTCACCGCCGGGACCTCGTCACCGCCGGGGTCGTGCCCGTCGCTTCCGGAGCGCCCGCAGGACGAACCCGAGCAGGAGCGCCAGCACGATCAGCACCACGAGGAGCGCGGCCGCGACCTTCACCAGCAGGGCGGCACCGACGAAGAGCACCGCGAACACGACCCAGACGAGGGCGTCGAGCACGAGGGGACCGGGGGTGCGCACGTGCGTCACGCTAGCCGACGGAGGGGAGCCGGTGGCGTGCCGACGGGCGCGGCGGGGCGGGGGTGGGTCGTGCCTCCAGACCGGCCGCGGGTGGGGGCGCGGCGGACGCGGGACGCCGGTGTCGACGTGAGACGCACCCGGGTCTGGCGGTGTCTCGGGCTGATCACGGGGTCTCGTGCGGACGCCGGCGTCTCGGCGCCTGACCGCCCGGGCGTGAGGACGGGGCCGCGCGGCGCATCAGCAGCCTGCGCGGCCCCGTCGGGGTGCGGGTACCACCCCCACAGCAGTACCCGCGGGTCGACCCCGCTCAGCGAGCGGAGTCGACGTCCTTGGCGAGCGTCCCCAGGTAGAGCTCGATGACCTTCGGGTCGTCGGCGAGCTCGCGCCCGGTGCCCGAGTACGCGTTCCTCCCCTGGTCGAGCACGTACCCACGATCGCAGATCTGCAGACAGCGTCGCGCGTTCTGCTCGACCATGATGATCGACACCCCGGCCTTGTTGATCCGGCGCGTGCGGATGAAGGTCTCGTCCTGGCGCACCGGCGACAGGCCCGCCGAGGGCTCGTCGAGCAGCAGCACCTTCGGGTCCATCATCAGCGCGCGGGCCATCGCGACCGACTGCCGCTCACCACCGGACAGGGAACCCGCCCGCTGGGTGCGCC
The DNA here is from genome assembly GCA_913774725.1 of uncultured Curtobacterium sp. Classification (GTDB taxonomy): domain Bacteria; phylum Actinomycetota; class Actinomycetes; order Actinomycetales; family Microbacteriaceae; genus Curtobacterium; species Curtobacterium subtropicum. The sequence continues at coordinate 3,087 of CAJYIG010000275.1, forward strand.
GCTGGCCGAGGACCGGGAACAGGTCGTAGATGACCTCGAGCCGCTCGGCGAACTTCTTCGGGCGCAGGTACAGGCCCATCTGCAGGTTCTCCTCGATCGAGAGCGAGGGGAACACGTTGTTCGTCTGCGGCACGAAGCCGACGCCGGCCTGCACGAGCTTGTTCGCCTTGAGGTTCGTGATGTCCTCGCCCTGCAGGGACACCGAGCCCTCGCGGATCGAGACGAGGCCGAACAGCGCCTTGAGGAGCGTCGACTTGCCGGCGCCGTTCGGGCCGATGATGCCGATGAGCTCGCCCGGGTAGCAGTCGAGGTCGCAGCCGTTGAGGATGTTGACGCCGGGCAGGTACCCCGCGACGAGGTTCTTCGCGGTGAGGACGGGCTCGCCACGGTCGATCGTCGCGGTCGCGCCGGTCGGGCTGGTCGCGCCGGTCGCCGGACTGGAGGCGCGGCTCGCGTCGGCTGCGTTCGGTGCGTCGGTCATCGGGTCGCCTCCTGCTCGTCCTGCTTGCGGTGGTCGTCCGCCCTGTGGTGGTCGTCCGCCGCTTCTTCTTCCGCCACCTCTTCGGCCAGCTCCTCGTAGGTCTCCTCGGTGAGGAGCGAGTCGTCGCCCAGGTCGGTGTCGTGGTGCGCACCGAGGTACGCGTCGATGACGGCGCGGTCGTCCATCACCGTGTCCGCCGGCCCCTCGGCGACGACCTTGCCCTCGGCCATCACGACGACCCAGTCCGAGATGTGCCGGACCATGTGCATGTCGTGCTCGACGAAGAGCACGGTCATGCCGTCGTCGCGCAGGGACTGGATGTGCCCGAGCAGCGACTGGGTGAGCGCGGGGTTCACGCCGGCCATCGGCTCGTCGAGCATGATCATCGTCGGGTCGGACATGAGCGCGCGGGCCATCTCGAGCAGCTTGCGCTGACCGCCGGAGAGCGAGCCCGCGTAGTCGTCCTTCTTCTCGAGGAGCTTGAAGCGCGCGAGCAGGTCCTCGGCCTTCGCGGTGATCTCGCGCTCACGCTTCCGCCAGATCGCCGGGACCAGGCCGACGAAGAAGTTCTCGCCCGGCTGGTCGCGGGCGCCGAGCAGCATGTTCTGCATCACGGTGAGGCGGCTCAGGGCCTTCGTGAGCTGGAACGTGCGCACCATGCCCTTGTTCGCGATGTGCGTCGCGCTCGTCTTCTGCAGCGTGTCGCCGTTGAAGCGGGTCGTCGCACCGGGGCTCGGCTTGTCGAACCCGGTGAGCAGGTTGAAGAACGTCGTCTTGCC
>CAJYIG010000276.1 GCA_913774725.1 uncultured Curtobacterium sp.
AGGCACAGGGACCAGGCGGTCCGTGCCTGCGATTAGCTCGTGGACCCGACCGGCTCCTGGACCCGACCGGCTCGTGGACCCGACCGGCTCGTGGACCCGACCGGGAACCGGCTCTGCCGGCATGAAGCAGCAAGGCCCTGATCCGAGTGGATCAGGGCCTTGCTGTTCTACTGTCTCAACACAGTGTCGGGGTGACAGGATTTGAACCTGCGACCTCCTCGTCCCGAACGAGGCGCGCTACCAAGCTGCGCCACACCCCGCGGTGTGGTTGCTCCGAACCGGAGCGACCAGGAAAGTCTACCGGACGTTCGAGGGTGCTCACGACCATCTGCGGAACACCCGGGCGCGTCGTGGCGCCGGTCCGCTCAGGAGGTCTTCGCGGTGAGGGTCACGACGACAGCTTCGGGGCGGCAGGAGAACCGCACGGGCGCGTAGATCGACGTGCCGATGCCCGCCGAGACCTCGAGCCACGACCAGTGCCCGCGGTGCTGCCACCTGTGCAGCCCGCTCACGTACTGGCGCGGCAGGTCCGAGTTCGTCACGAGCGCGCCGACCCCCGGGACCTGCACCTGACCACCGTGGGTGTGCCCGGCGAAGACGATGTCGGCACCCTGGTCGACGAAGGCGTCGAGGACGCGACGGTACGGGGCGTGCGTGATGCCGATCGCGACGGGGGAGGGGCCGTCCTCGTCCTCGGTCCACGGCACGGCGCTGCGCATCTCGTCGACGTTCGTGGGCAGCAGGTCGAGGCGGTCCCAGTCGCGGTGCGCATCCGACGTGCCGAAGAGCTCGAACCGGGATCCCCGGAGTTCGATCGCGTGCGCCTGGTCGTTGACGTCGAGCCACCCGAGGGACTCGAAGAACGCCGTCTGCCGGTCGACGTCGAGCTCGACCGGACGCCGCCCGGTGTGGTGGCTGCTCGGACCGGTGAAGTACTTGAACGGGTTGCGTGGTGCGGGGCCGTAGAAGTCGTTCGACCCGTGTGCGAACGCCCCCGGGACACCGCGGAACGGCTCGAGCGCGTACTCGACCGCTGCGTTGGCGGTCGGGTGCCCGAGGTTGTCGCCGGTGTTCACGACGAAGTCCGGTTCGACCAGGCTGAGGTCACGCAGCCACTGCTGCTTGTCGGCCTGCCAAGGGGCCATGTGGATGTCCGAGAGGTGCAGGACGGTCACGTCCCGCGAGCCCTCCGGCAGCACCGGCACGGTCTCCCAGCGGATGCCGAAGCGGCGACGCTCGACGAGGGAACCCCACGCCGCCGTCGCCGCTCCGACGGCCGCGCCCGCTGCGATCACTCCCAGCGCGGCGCGACCGCGGCTCACCTGCAGTCCTTCGGGGCGTTGCCGTCCTTGTCGCCGAACAGCTGCACCGTGACGGTCGCGTCCTTGCCGACCGCGGTGCCCTCACCGGGGTCGACCGAGGCGACCGTGCACTGGTTGCCGCCGTCGCCCTTGGCGAAGGCGCCGGCCAGCGCGACGTTCGTGATCCCCGCTCCCTGCAGGGCGCTGCGGGCGTCACCGACGCTCTTGCCCGTGATCTGCGGGATCGTCGTCTGGCTGCCGTCGGTCGTGTACACCGTCACGCTCGACCCGGTCGACAGGAGCGAACCGGCCGCCGGGGACGTCGACGACACGGTGCCGGGGGTGCCGCCACCGGCCTGCGCGCCGCCGTCGACGTAGGTGAAGCCGGCACCGGCGAGGGTGGCGCGCGCGTCGTCGGCGGTCTTGCCGCTGACATCGGGCACCGCGACGCTGTTCCCGCGCAGGGCGGTCTGCGACGGCGTCGGGAACGGATCGGCCGGGTGCAGCTGGTTGATCGGGATCATCGCCTGCTGCCAGACGTGTGCACGCTGCGTCGCGTAGGTGCCGTAGCCCGCGCCGCTGCTGTACTTCCGCAGGCTGGTCTTCGCGCCGTCGGTGTTGCCCTGCCAGTAGGCGGTCGCGACCGTCGAGCTCGCACCGACGAGCCAGATCTGCTCGGCGTTGTCCGTCGTGCCCGTCTTGGCGAACAGCTGCGTGCCGTCCGGGGTCTGCGCGCCGACGGCGGTACCGGACTGGATGGTGCCGCGCAGTGCGAAGGCAGCGGTCGCGGCGACGCTCGGGTCGAGGACCTGCTTGCACTGCTTGGGCTGGCCGCCGAGCTGCTTGCCGGCCGCGTCGGTGATCTGGTCGATCGCGATCGGGGAGCAGTACGTGCCGTTGTTCGCGATCGTCGCGTAGGCCGAGGCCATCGTGAGCGGCGCGATGTTGTTCGTGCCGAGGATCGACGACGGGTACGCGTTCAGCTCCGTCTTCTCGTCGGCGGAGTGCACGCCGAGGTCCTGGGCGGTCTGGCGGATGTCGCAGAGGTCGAGCTTCGCGGCCATCGACGCGAACGCGGCGTTCACGGAGAGCGCCGTCGCCCGGGCGACGGTGAACTGCCCGTTCTCACCCGCGGAGTCGTTCTTGGGCGCCCACGGCGACGTGATCGTCGAGCCGCACTGGGTCCACCGCGACGTGTTGTGCGGGGTGCCGTTGACGCTCTCGTTCAGACCGTGTCCGGCCTTCAGCCAGTCGAGCAGGGTGAACACCTTGTACGTCGAGCCGACCTGGAAGCCGATGGAGCCGCCGTACTCCTTGTCGACGCTGTAGTTGATGGACGTCGCGGTCGGGGGCGACTGCAGGGACTGGTCGTAGTCCTTGTTCTGCGCCATGGTGAGGATGCGCCCGGTCGAGGCCTCGACCGAGTTGAGCGCGCTGCCGAGCTGCAGGCGGGACTCGGTGTTCGGGTCGTACTTGGTCAGCAGGGCCTTCTGCTGCGCGGTCAGGTCGATGTCGAGCGTCGTCTGGATCTTGTACCCACCGTTGCGCCACGCCTGGTCGCGCTCCTTCTGGGTGCCGCCGAGCTGCGACATCTTCTTGACGACCTTCACCGCGTAGTCGCAGAAGAACTGCGCGCCGTTGCCGGCCGCCGACTGGCAGCCCTGGCTGGGTTCGGTCAGGTGCACGTAGTCCGCGGGGTTCGACGCGATCGCCTGGTCGAACTCCTCCTTCGTCAGGTGCTTCTGCGCGTACATCGACTTGAGGATGACGTCACGGCGGGCCTTGTTCGCCTCGTAGTTCTCCGGCTTCGCCAGGTTGCGCGTGTTCGGCGACTGCACGATCGCCAGGATCGACGCGGCCTCGGCCGGGGTGAGGTCGGTGGCCGACTTGTTGAAGTAGTGCTGCGCGGCGGCCTGCACGCCGTACGTCTGGTCGCCGAAGTAGGCGATGTTGAGGTACCCGGTCAGGATCTCCTTGTGCGAGTACTTCTTCGCCAGGCCGATGGCGAGCTTCATCTCCTCGAGCTTGCGGGGGATGGTCTGCTCGACGGCGTCGTTGTACGCCTTCTCGCGCTCTTCCTCGGTCGGGAGCTCGAGGGCCTGCTGCATCTTGATGTTGCGCACGAGCTGCATCGTCAGGGTCGACCCACCGCCGGACTCACCGAGCCCGCCCGCGATGCTGCCGACGCCCGCACGGACGAGCGAGGTCATGTCGACGCCACCGTGGTCCCAGAAGCGCTTGTCCTCGCCGTCGATCGCGGCGTTCTTCAGCTGGTCGCTGATCTGGTCGTACTGGAGTTCCTCGCGGTTCTGGTCGTAGACCGTCGCGAGCTTGATCGGCTGCCCGTTGCTGTACGCGTAGATCTCGTTGCGCTGCGGGAGGTCACCGATCTCGATGTACTCCGGCAGGGACTCGAACACGCCGATGGTCGAGGTCGTCGTGACACCGGCGACGGCGATCGCCGGGGTGACCCCGATCGTCACCAGCAGGCCGGCGAGCGTGCTGAAGCCGACGAAACCGACGAAGGCGCCGATCGCGGAGACGGGCTTGGTCCGCGAGGCAGACTTCTGGGCAGACATAGGATGCAGCCTAAACGACGCCCACGACTGAAAGGCTGGCAAGGAACCGCATGACTCGCTGGGAGTACTTCACCACGCCGCTGATGATCCACAACACCGCCGCCATCCTCAACGCCCACGGGGACGAGGGGTGGGAGCTGGTCCAGGTCGTCACCGGTCCCGAGGGCGGGCTCGTCGCCTACCTGAAGCGCCCGAAGGCCGACGCGTGACCGTCGCCGACCGGCTCGCCGAGCTCGGGCTGACCATCCCCGCGGTCGCCGCCCCCGTCGCCGCCTACGTGCCCGCCGTCGTCACCGGGCAGTACGTGTACACGGCCGGGCAGCTGCCCTTCGTCGACGGTGCGCTGCCGGTCACGGGCAAGGTCGGGGCCGGGGTCGACGCCGAGACCGCCACCGCCGAGGCGCGCGTCGCCGCGCTGAACGCCCTCGCGGCCGTGCAGTCCGTGGCCGGTTCCCTCGACCGCGTCGCCCGGGTCGTCAAGGTGACGGTGTTCGTCGCCTCGGACCCGTCCTTCACCGGCCAGCCGGCCGTCGCCAACGGGGCGTCGACCCTGGTCGGCGAGGTCTTCGGGGAAGCCGGGGTCCACGCGCGCAGCGCGGTGGGCGTGGCCGTGCTGCCGCTGGACGCGCCGGTCGAGGTCGAGCTGGTGGTGGAGCTGACCGACTGACGGACCGTCAGCGACGCACGTGACGCGAGCCGCGCCTCCCGACCGGACGGGAGGCGCGGCTCGCGTCGTTCCTGCTACATGAGGTCAGCGATGGTCGCCATGATCGTCGGGTCGGCCAGTGTGGTCGTGTCACCGATGCGACGGCCCTCGGCCGCGTCGCGGAGCAGACGGCGCATGATCTTGCCCGAGCGCGTCTTCGGCAGCTCCGGCACGACGACGACCTGCCGTGGCTTCGCGATCGCGCCGATGCGGACGCCGACCCAGTCGCGGAGCTCCTTCGAGACCGACGCGCGGTCGACGCCCTCGGCCGCCTCGGCGGTGAGGATGACGAACGCGACGACCGCCTGACCGGTCGTCTCGTCGGCGGCGCCGACGACGGCCGCTTCGGCGACGCCCTCGTGCCCGACCAGGGCGGACTCGATCTCCGCGGTGGAGAGCCGGTGGCCGGAGACGTTCATGACGTCGTCGACGCGGCCCTGCACCCAGATGTCGCCCTGCCCGTCGAGCCGCGCGCCGTCACCGGCGAAGTAGCGGCCGGGGAAGCGGCTCCAGTACGTCTCGACGAACCGCTCGGGGTCGTTCCAGATGCCGCGGGCCATCGACGGCCACGGCTCCGTGATCGTCAGGTAGCCGCTCTCGCCGGGGTCGGCGCGGTGGCCCTCCTCGTCGACGATCTCGGCGACGATGCCCGGCAGCGGGGTCTGCGCGGCGCCGGGCTTGAGCCTGGTGACCCCGGGCAGTGCCGAGATCATGATCGCGCCGGTCTCGGTCTGCCACCAGGTGTCGACGATCGGCGTCCGGTCGTGGCCGATGACCTGCCGGTACCACTGCCACGCCTCGGGGTTGATCGACTCGCCGACGCTGCCGAGCAGGCGGAGGCTCTCGAGGCTCCGCGCCTCCGGTATCTGCCGACCGGCCTTCATCGCCGCGCGGACGGCGGTCGGCGCGGTGTAGAGGACGGTGACGCCGTAGCGGTCGACGATGTCCCACCAGCGGCCGGGCTTCGGCTCGTCGGGGGTGCCCTCGTAGAGCACCTGGGTCACCCCGTTGGCGAGCGGGCCGTAGACGACGTACGAGTGCCCGGTGATCCACCCGATGTCGGCGGTGCACCAGTAGACGTCCTTCTCCGGGTGCATGTCGAACACGTTCCGGTGCGTGTAGGCGGCCTGCGTCAGGTACCCGCCGGACGTGTGCACGATGCCCTTCGGCTTCCCGGTCGTGCCCGAGGTGTACAGGATGAACAGGGGGGTCTCGGCGGGGAACGCCTGCGCCTCGTGCTCGGGTGCCGCCTTCGCCAGTTCGTCGTGCCACCACAGGTCGCGGTCGTTCCAGGCGATGTCGTTGCCGCCGCGCTTGACGACGAGCACGTGCTCGACGGTGTCCGTCCCCTCGCCGGTCAGGGCCTCGTCGACGGCGGGCTTGAGCGGCGAGACCGCTCCGCGTCGCCACCCGCCGTCCGCGGTGACGACGAGCTTCGCGCCGGCGTCCTCGATCCGGGCCCGGAGGCTCTCGGCGCTGAAGCCGCCGAACACGACCGAGTGCACGGCGCCGACGCGGGCGACGGCGAGCATCGTGACGACGGCCTCGGGGACGAGGGGCATGTAGACGACGACGCGGTCGCCCTGCCCCACCCCGAGGTCGGTGAGCATGTTCGCGGCACGCTGCACCTCGGCGGTGAGTTCCGCGTACGTGATCCGGCGGGTGTCACCCGGGGCGCCCTCGAAGTGGATCGCGACCCGGTCGCCGTTGCCCGCACGGACGTGCCGGTCGAGGCAGTTCTCGGCGACGTTGAGCTCGCCGTCGTCGAACCACTTCGCGAACGGCGCCCCCGACCAGTCGAGCGTCCTGGTGAAGGGCGTGCGCCAGTCGAGCAGCGACCGGGCCTGGTCCGCCCAGAACACCTCGCGGTCGGCGGTGGCGGCCTCGTGCAGGTCCTCGTGCGCGACGGCGTCCGCGACGAAGTCCGCCGGGGGAGCGAACGTCGGGCCGTCCTCGTGGCGTTCGTCGGCCTGTGTCGGTGTGGACATCGGTGTCCTCTCGCATCGTTGCGGCTGGGGTGCAGTCGGAGACTACCCCCGGAGGGCAGCGCGACGAGGCGGTGCTGCGGGTCCGCGTCGCAGATTCCGGCCAGGGGTTGCCGAGCAGGGGTCGTCATGGGGTACAGTGGTTTCTGCCGGATTCGTTTCCGGTGGCACCGGGCCGGATTCCCCCCAATCCACCGATGTCAAGGCGGCACCAGTTCCCCCCAACAGGTGCCGCCTCTTCTTTTTGTCCGACGCCTGTCGTGCAGTGCCCTCGCGACCGAGGCGTCGATCCGCATCCTGGTGCCGAAGAGTGGACAGAGCTGTCCATGCCCTCGTTGCAGGTCCGTCCCGGGCACGACCTGCCCGGTGGGCGCGGTCGAGGTCGATCGTCCGCACCGTCCCGGCTGCTTCCCCGAGGTCGAGACCGGAGACCGAACGGGGTACGGCTTTGCGTGACGGGGTACAACACAGTGCGTCCGAGAGTTGTGCAGCACGGTGTCCACAGGACATACCGATCCCTGCGCCGCGCGCTGTCCTCGGACCTAGCGTCGACGCATGCACCGTCACCGCGCCGACACCACCCGGGACGACCACGACGCCGCTGGGACGGCGGGCTCCGGTGGGCACGTCGGGTCGCCGTTCCTGCCCGGGGCCGAGCGCGCCCGGCGGCGCAGGACGTTCGACCCGGTGGTGTTCGAGGAACTCGCGGCACTCGTCTCCGACGCTGCCACGACCGACGTGCTCGTCGTCGGCGGTCAGGGCACCTGGGTCGACCGGGGACGGGGACTCGAACGCGCGCGGCCGGAACTCCCGGAGCGACGCGCCCGAGCGCTCGCCGCCGAGCTGGTCGCGCTCGGCGGGCGGCACGTGGACGAGGCGACGCCGTGCGCGGACGTGCGGCTCGGCGACGGGGTCCGCGTGCACGTCGTCCTCGCGCCGGTGTCGGTCGGCGGCACTGCGCTGTCCGTCCGGCTGCCACGACCGGAGCGCCCGACGCTCGCCGGCCTCGAGCGACTCGGCACGTTCCGCTCCGTGCGCCGTGCCGTGCTCGAGGACGCGGTCGCCCGACGTCGCAACGTGCTCGTGACGGGGGCGACCGGCAGCGGGAAGACGACCGTGCTCGCGGCGATGCTCGGCGCGGTGCCCCACGACGAGCGGATCGTCACGGTCGAGGACACCGCGGAACTCCGGATCGAACACCCGCACGTCGTCGGACTCGAGGCACGACAGGCCTCCGCCGAGGGGACCGGGGCGATCGGACTCGACCGACTCGTGCGTGAGGCCCTGCGGATGCGACCGGACCGCCTGGTGGTGGGGGAGTGTCGCGGCGCCGAGGTCCGCGAGCTCCTCGGAGCACTGAACACCGGGCACGACGGCGGGGCCGGCACGCTGCACGCCAACGGACTCGCCGACGTCGGAGCCCGGCTCGAGGCACTCGGCGCGCTGGCGGGGCTGGGACCGCAGGCGCTCGCCAGACAGGTCGTCAGCGCCGTCGACCTCGTCGTGCACCTCGAGCGGCGGTCGTCGTGGCGCGGTGTCGCAGCGGTCGGGACCTGCGTGCTCGGACGGGACGGGCGGCTCGAGGTCCTGCCCGCCGACACAGCGGAGTCGTGACTCGTCGTCGACGCCGAGCGCCGACGAGCAGGACCGTGCCGGACGCGGCCGGAGCGGCACGGGTCCTCGACCGTGTGGCGGTGCTCGTCGCCGCCGGGGTGCCGCCGCCGCGGGCCTGGGAGCTGGTGGGCGGCGTGCCCAGGGTGGACGATCCCGCCTGGCACGACGTCCTCGTGGTCCTCCGCGTCGCAGAACGGACCGGGGCCCCCTCGGCCGGCGCCCTCCGAGCGCTCGCCGCGGCCATGCGGCGGAGCGCCGCGGCCGACCGCGCGGTCCGGGTCGCCCTCGCCGGGCCGCGCACGAGCGCGCGGGTGGTCCTGGCGCTGCCCCTCCTCGGGCTCGGCCTGGGATCGGTGTGGGGTGCCGGCGCGCTCCAGGTGCTCCTCGCCCGGCCGGTCGGGTGGGCGTGCTGTGCGACGGCCGCCCTGCTGGTGCTCGTCGGCCGGCGCTGGAGCCACCGGATGATCGCCGTCGCGACACCCGACGGGCACGTCCCGGGGATCCTGCTCGACGCCTGGGCGGTGGCCCTGGGCTCCGGTGGGTCGTGGCGGTCGGCAGAGCGGGCCGTGCAGGAGACGCTCCAGGAGCTCGACCACCGGGCGACCGCGGACGACGCGGCCCGGATCCGGCTGGACGAGGTCCTCGCCCTGAGCCGACGTGCGGGCGTGCCTGCCGCGGCGCTGCTCCGCGCCGCCGCCGAAGACCTCCGGGACGACGCAGCGGCGGCCGGGCTCGCGGCTGCGGAACGCCTGGCGGTCCGGCTCGTGCTGCCGCTGGGCGTGTGCGTCCTGCCGGCGTTCGTCCTGGTCGGGGTCGTGCCGGTCGTGGCCGGGGTCCTCTCCTCCACCGCGGGTGGTCTCCGCTGAACCGTCCACAGTCCGTCCGCTCCGGCGCCGCCGAGCGCTCCCGGTACCGACGGTGGATGCACCACAGAGGAAGGGGAACCCATGACCGACACGACCCCGCGGACGCCGACGGCGACGCCGGCCGACACGACACCCCGGGACCCACGAGGCAGCACGCGCCGCCCCGTCGGGGAACCGCTCCGTACGCACCGACCGCGGTCACGGCGTCTCCGGGACCGGCTCCGCGACGACCGCGGTTCGGCGACCGCCGAGTACGCCGTCGTCATCCTGGCCGCGGTCGCCTTCGCCGGCGTGCTCGTCGCCGTCATGCGGTCGGGTGAGGTGCAGCAGATCCTGACCGACCTCGTCCGCGGAGCGCTGGTCCCGTGACCGCACGGCGAGCACCGGTCGACGAACGCGGCAGCGTCACCGTCGAGTTCGCCGTCGCACTCCCGCTCGTCGCCCTCGTCCTGGTGTCACTGGTCGCAGGGGTGGTGCTGGTCGACCGCGTCGGACGACTCCAGGCGGTCGCCGGAGCGGCGTCGCGAGCCCTCGGACGCGACGACGAGTCCGCCGCGGACGCAGCGCTCGCAGCCGCGGCCGGTGCGACCTCGCGCGTGCGGCACGAGGACGGCCTGGTGTGCGTGGAGGTGCACGGCGCGTCGACCGGTCCGTTCGCGCTCGTGCCGCTCCACGCGACCGGCTGCGCGGCGGAAGGGGGACGCTGATGCGGTCGGACGGCCTCTCGGGTGACGACCTCCCGGGTGGGCGGTCCGGGGAACGATCCCCGGCGGACCGGGGTTCCGCGACCGTCGCCCTGGTCGCCGTGCTGGCGCTGGCCCTGCTCGTCGGGACCGCGGCGCTCGTCGGCGCCCGGACCCGGGTGCTCCTCGAACGGACGCACGCCGCCGCCGACGCCGCCGCCCTCGCCGCCGCTGCCGCACTCGTGCACCGCGTCCCCGGACCGCCCTGCGCCGTCGCCGCTCGCGTCGCCACGGCGAACGGGGCGGCACTGGACGCGTGCGCCACGGCCGCCGCCACCGCCCGGGTCCGGACGGTGGCCGGCTCCGGCGGGTCCGCCGTGGACGCCGTCGCCGTCGCGGGTCCCGCGTGCGGCCTGCCCGAACTGTGTGTGTATGGTGTGCACGTCGGCCCCCGGTCACCGTTGTCCCGGTCGACCCGGACACCGTTGCGGTCCTGGGCCGGCGCGCACCATCGATCAAGGAGTCACGTGCCAGGCACGAAGAAGCTCGTGATCGTCGAGAGCCCCGCGAAGGCGAAGACGATCGCGCAATACCTCGGCGACGGATACGAGGTCCAGGCGTCAGTCGGACACATCCGCGACCTCGTCGAGCCCAAGAACCTGCCGGCTGAGCTGAAGAAGGGCTCGCTCGGGAAGTTCTCGGTCGACGTCGACAACGGCTTCGAGCCCTACTACGTCGTCTCCGACGCGAAGAAGAAGACCGTGACCGAGCTCAAGCGCGCCCTGAAGGACGCCGACGAGCTCTACCTCGCAACTGATGAGGACCGCGAGGGTGAGGCCATCGCGTGGCACCTGCTCCAGGTCCTCAAGCCGAAGGTGCCGGTCAAGCGCATGGTGTTCCACGAGATCACGAAGGAGGCCATCCAGCGCGCGCAGGAGGCCACCCGTGAGCTCGACACCGCCCTGGTCGACGCGCAGGAGACCCGCCGCATCCTCGACCGCCTCTACGGGTACGAGGTCTCACCGGTGCTCTGGCGCAAGGTCGGGCCCGGGCTGTCCGCGGGTCGCGTGCAGTCGGCTGCGACGCGACTCGTCGTCGACCGGGAGCGCGAGCGCCTGGCGTTCGTGTCCGCCAACTACTGGGACCTGACGGCTCGGTTCGAGAAGGTCGGCGACACCGCCTTCACCGCCCGCCTCGCCCGGCTGCAGGGGACGCGGGTCGCCTCCGGCCGCGACTTCGACGACCGTGGTGCGCTGAAGGGCGAGGCCGTCCGCCTCGACGAGGCCTCGGCCGCCGCGCTCACCACCGTGCTCGAGGGCGCCGGCGACGCGGTCGTCCGCAGCGTCGAGTCGAAGCCGTACACACGTCGACCGGCTGCGCCGTTCACGACGTCGACGCTGCAGCAGGAGGCCGCGCGCAAGCTCCGGTTCTCCGCTCGGCAGACGATGAGCGTCGCGCAGGGGCTGTACGAGAACGGCCACATCACCTACATGCGTACGGACTCCTCGTCGCTGTCGCAGCAGGCGGTCACCGCTGCACGCAAGCAGGCGTCGGCGCTGTACGGACCGGAGACGATCCCCGACAAGCCGCGCAGCTACGCGGGGAAGAGCAAGAACGCCCAGGAAGCGCACGAGGCCATCCGCCCCGCCGGCGACACGTTCCGGACCCCTTCCGAGATGGACGGCGTGCTCCGGGGCAACGACTGGAAGCTCTACGACCTCATCTGGAAGCGCACGGTCGCCTCGCAGATGGCCGACGCCAAGGGGTCGACCGCCTCGGTCGTCCTCGGTGTCACGTCGAGCGACAGCGTCGCCGGCGTCGCCTCGACCGCGAACGGCACGGACGCCGAGTTCACCGCGTCGGGCACCGTGATCACCTTCCGCGGCTTCCTCAACGCCTACGAAGAGGGCCGCGACGAGGAACGCCACGAGGCGAAGTCCGACGGCGACGACGCGAAGCTCCCGCAGATGGCG
>CAJYIG010000277.1 GCA_913774725.1 uncultured Curtobacterium sp.
GAGTTCGCGATCACGACGTCGTAGCCGTTCTGCGCGAAGCCCTTCGCGAGGGCCGAACCGATGTTTCCTGCTCCGATGATTCCTACGGTTGTCATGAGCAGGACCAACCGAGGGGGGCGACGCGGCATTCCCGGGAGCGCTACCAAGAGATCAGCGTCATAAATAGTTAGCAGGTCTAGTAATCAGTGTCAACCGGTACGGGTCGGAAGCCGGCGATGCTTATCGTGATCCTGTCGCACCCTCACGCGAGTGGTCGCAGTCCGGTGTTCGGGTCACCGTCCTGCTTGACCTGTGAGGGCGACGGCCCCCGGTGGACGCGGCTTCGGACCACCGGGGGCCGCTTTCTTTCCCGGACGGGGGATCGGGTGGGCGCGGTGCGTCGCCCCGCCGGTGGGAGACTGACGTCGTGCCTTCCGAGACCCGCCCCGCCGTGACCGGCCGCCCCACCCGCTCCGCTCGTCTGTACCTGGTGTGCATCGCGGTCGGCCTGCTGGCCGGGCTCATGTCCGGGCTCTTCGGGGTCGGTGGCGGCACCGTCATCGTGCCCCTGCTCGTCCTGTTGCTGGGATACGACCAGCGCCTCGCGGCGGGGACCTCGCTCGCGGCGATCGTGCCCACGGCATCCGTCGGGGTCATCACCTACGCCGTCGACGGGCACGTCGCGTGGTTGCCGGCGCTCATCCTCGCGGTCGGCGCGGTCGGCGGCGCGCAGATCGGCACGTGGCTCCTTCCCAAGCTGTCGCAGACGGCGTTGCGCTGGTCGTTCGTGGTCTTCCTCGTCGCGGTGATCGTGAGCCTGTACTTCGTCATCCCCTCGCGCGACGCCGAGCTCGAACTCACCTGGATCACCGGACCGGGGCTGGCGCTGCTGGGCGTGATCACCGGCATCCTGGCGGGACTGCTCGGGGTGGGCGGCGGCATCATCGTCGTGCCGGCGCTGTTGCTGCTGTTCGGCACGAGCGATCTCGTGGCCAAGGGCACGTCGCTGCTCATGATGATCCCCACCGCCGTGTCGGGGACGGTCGGCAACCTGCGGCGGTCCAACGTCGATCTGCCCGCGGCCCTGTGCGTCGGCGTCGCCGCGTGCGCGACGACCGCTCTCGGCGCCCAGATCGCGAAAGCCGTCGACCCGTTCGTGGCGAACGTGCTGTTCTCGATCTTCCTCGTCTTCATCGCCTCGCAGATCGCGGTCAAGGCCGTGCGCGGCCGCCGGCAGCGCTGAACCCACGCGGAGCGGCGACCCGGTCCGGCGGGCGCCGCGGCGCGGGGGGGCGGCGCGGGACCGCTCGGTAGACTGACCCGGTGCCCGTGAACCCCGAACTCGTCGGTCGTGCCTTCCCGCCGACCGCTCCCTACCTGGTCGGCCGAGAGAAGGTGCGCGAGTTCGCCCGCGCCGTCTTCGCCGACGCCCCGCAGCACAGCGATCCCGAGGCCGCCCGCGCGCTCGGCTACGCCGACGTCGTGGCCCCGCCGACCTTCGCGATGGTCGTGCAGGATCTCACGCTCCAGCAGCTGCTCGGCGACCCCGACTCCGGCATCGAGCTGTCGCGTCTCGTTCACGCCGAGCAGCGCTTCCGCTACTCCCGCCCGATCGTGGCGGGCGACGAGCTCGTCGCGACCCTGTCGGTCACCGGCATCCGTTCGATGGGCGGCAACGCGATGATCACCAGCGAAGCCGAGATCGTGGATGCCGCCGGCGCCCACGTCGTGACGACGACGAGCGTCCTGCTCGCGGGGGAGGCCGGCGCATGAGCGCGTTCACCGTGGGCGACGTGATCGCCGAGCGTTCGGTTCACCTCACGCGCGAGTCGCTGGTGCGCTACGCCGGGGCCTCGGGCGACTTCAACCCGATCCACTACCGCGACGACGTCGCGGCCGCGGGGGGCCTGCCCGGCGTCCTCGCGCACGGCATGCTGACGATGGGCATCGCCGTCGGCGCGCTCGCCGAGGCGCTCGGCGACCCGGGCCGCATCCTCGAGTACGGCGTGCGGTTCACGCGACCGGTCGTCGTCGACCCCGAGACGGGAGCCGACCTGCACGTCAGCGCCAAAGTCGGAGCCGTCGACGACGAGACGGCGCGCATCGACCTGACCGTGACGTTCGCGGAGACCACCGTGCTCGGCAAGGCGCAGGTGCGGGTGCGGCTGTCCTGATGCCCGACGTCGATCCCATCCCGCTCGCGCAGCTGACGACCCTCCGCACCGGCGGGACCCCCGCGCGCCTGGTCGAGGCGACCACGACCGACGAGCTCGTCGCGACCTTGCGCGACGTGTGGTCCGACGGCGGGGCGTGGTTCGTGCTCGGGGGCGGATCGAACCTGTTCGTCGGCGACGAGCCGTTCGAGGGCACCGTGATCCGCGTGCGCACCTCCGGGATCGAAGAGCTCCCCGGCACCCGCCCCGACACCGTGCTCCTGCGGGTGCAGGCCGGCCACGACTGGGACACCCTCGTCGCCGAGACCGTGGCGCGCGGTTACGCCGGGATCGAGGCGATGTCGGGCATCCCCGGCACGGTGGGCGCCGCCCCGGTGCAGAACGTCGGCGCTTACGGGCAGGAGATCGTGCAGACCCTGGTCGAGGTCGAGCTCGTCGACGAGTTCACCGGCGAGGTGTCGCGCGTCGCGGCATCCGATCTCGGACTCGGTTTCCGCACGTCGGTGCTCAAGCAGCACTACGGCTCGGTGCCGGAGCGGTCCGCCGTCATCCTGTCGGTCACGCTCGAACTGGAGCGCGTCGGCTCCGGAGAGCGTCCGATCGCGGGGGAGCAGCTGCGCGGGGCCCTCGGGCTCGAGCCCGAGGAGGCCGTCTCTCTGCGGTGGATCCGCGACCACGTCCTCGCCACCCGCGCCCGCAAGGGCATGGTGCTCGACGCCGAAGACCCCGACACCTGGAGTGCCGGCTCGTTCTTCCAGAACGCGATCGTGTCGGAGTCGTTCGCGCGCACGCTTCCCGCGGAGTGCCCGAAGTGGCCGATGGGGCCCGCGGTCGACCCGGTGACCGTGATCCCGCTCGCCGCGTTCGACGGCATCGTCCCGCCTCCTCCGGTCGAGAACCGGCAGGTCAAGGTGAGCGCGGCCTGGCTCATCGAGAACGCGGGTCTGTCGCGAGGATTCCGCTTCCCGCGCTCGCGCGCCGGGCTGTCGACCAAGCACACCCTCGCGCTCACGAACCGGGGCGAGGCGACCGCCGCCGAGATCGCCCAGCTCGCCCGCTTCGTGCAGCAGCGCGTCGCCGCCGAGTTCGGTCTCGTCCTGCAGCCCGAACCGGTCCTGGTGAACGTCGAGCTGTAGCCCGCCCCCTCCCGCGTGAGTCGCCAAGATCTGTCGCCTGACCAACCTCCGAAGCGACGAATTCTGGCATCTCACGCGGATGCCGCGAGCAGACGGCGGATGCGCGCGATGAGCGCGATCGGGTCGTCGAAGTCGCGGCGGGTCACGACCGTCATGCGGTATCCGAGGGATTCCAGTTCCGCGCGTCGCATCTGATCACGGCTCCACTGGTCGGGATCGCGATGGTGATCGCCGTCGTACTCGATGACTTGGCGCGCGAACCGGTAGAGCAGATCCACCCTCGCGACGAAACGTGAACCGTCGTAGATCTCGACGTTGGTCTCCGGCGCGGGGAGCCCCGCCATGATCAGCAGGACTCTGAGCTCGGATTCCTTCGGCGACTCGGACCCGTCGTCGGCGAAGTCGACCGCGAGGCGGCGACGCTTCGACCCGCGTCCGCCGAGGAACCGCCGGTGTGTTCTCTCCAGATCATCTCGCGTCGCGAGGGGAGCCCGACGGGAGATGAGCCGGTCGGCGACGGCGGTCAGCTGCGCGACGCTGAGCGTCTCGGCGAGTTCCGCCCACGTGCGAAGCGGTGACGTGCACCGGATGCCGTCGACCTCGACGAGGTCTCCAGGGGCGACCAGGAGCGAGCGGCCGACGATGCCCGGACGCCGGATGCGGTTGGCGCCGGCGGGCACGCCCACGAGGGGGTGCTCCCTCGCCCGCGCCTCCACAGGTCCGGGGAGAGGAAGACCGTGCAGGACCGCAGCGCTCGCTCCGCAGACGAAGGCGTGACGCGGCATCGTCCGCAGGAGCGCGGCCAGGCGTTCTCGTTCCGACGCGTCAGGAGCGATCCGGATGCCACGGTGGGGGGCCGACCACGACATCGAGCGCAACGTGCTCGGCGTGAGTCCGTGCGCTGCGCCCTCCACGACCGTGAATGC
>CAJYIG010000278.1 GCA_913774725.1 uncultured Curtobacterium sp.
CGCGCACGTGCGACGGAACAGGTCCGGGGGCCGCTCAGTCGCGGGTGGTGATGCCGAAGGGCGAGCTCTCGAGGTCCGTGAAGTTGCCCACGGTCGCCCGGACCGTGCACGACGGTGCGACGGACAGTGCGGTCACGACGAGACCGTCCGACGACACCGCCAGCGCGCCCGAGCACCCGTCGGCGAAGCGCACCCCGGATTCCCCGCCGGCCACGTCGGTGAGCATCTCCGACGGGGTACCGGTCGAGGGACTGCGGTAGAGCGGGTTCAGTTCGTCGGCGCCGCTCGGCCAGACCGGGACGAGCGTCACCGGCAGCGTCGTCTGGCTGACGGTGCGGTCGGGGGTGCGGACCTCGACGCCCTGCAGCCGCTGCACCGGGTAGGACGTCCCGGTCACGGACTGGTCGGAGACGGCCGCCGTGGTCGCGCTCCCGGCGGCGTCGAGCCACTCCTGCAGACCGGCCTGGTCCGGCACGTCGGACAGCCGCACCGTGGCCTGCACGGTCAGGTCCTCGCCCGCCGGCACCACCACGTCGGACAGCGTCCACCCGCAGCGGACGTCGACGCCGGTCACCGACGGCTGGTTCCGAGCACCGGTGACGTCATCGCCGGCGGTCGGGTCCCCGGTCCAGGTCACCGCGGGGCACTCGGAGCGTTCTCCGACACCGGGCACCACCTCGAGCAGCGGCCCGCGGAGCGTCGCGGCCTGCGCGGCGTAGGTGATCGACAGCGCGACGGTCCCGGCCTGCGGGTCGACGGTCGCCTTGCGGGTCGTCGAGAGCCCGGTCGGCAGCGGGCGGTCCTGCTGGTAGGCGCTCGCAGCCTGCGCGGTGCGGGCAGCGCTCGGTGTGCCCTTCCCGCCCAACGCGCCGGGGAGCCAGACGACCCCGCCGACGACGAGCGCCGCGACGAGCACCACGCCGAGGGCGCCGAGGCCGAGCATGCGGTTCGTCAGCCAGTCCGGGCGCTGCCACCGGCTTCGTGCGGGGGCCTCCGGTTCGCGAGCGGGCGCGACCGGCGGGTGGGCGAGCGGCCGGAAGACCGTCTGCGAGCCCGCCTGCCCGAGCTCGGGAGCGGGGCCGGCATCGTCCGCACCAGCCGTCGGTGCCGGAGCCGGGGTCTCGTTCGTCGGCCGCACGCCGCGCACCACCGTCGCCGGCCGCTCGACCTCGGCGAAGGACTCGGGGTCCGACGTCGGGCGCAGCGCGGGGGCGTCGGCGAGCTGCCGGGCGAGCCGGCGCAGGGTAGCCGCGGCATCCGCGGCCGCGGGCCGTGCGGCCGGGTCCTTCGCGAGCATCGTCGACACCGCCGACCAGAGCGCCGCGGGGACGTCGAGCTGCGGCGGGTCGGAGGTGACGTGGCGGTAGGCGACGGCGAAGTCGGTCCCGGGTCCGGCGAAGGGGGTGCGTCCGGCGAGCAGCTCGTAGAGCATCACCCCGGCGCCGTACACGTCGGCCGCGGGCCCCGAGCGCCCCTGGCTGATCGACTCGGGCGCCATGTACTGCGGCGTCCCGAGCAGCCCGGTCGTGGTGCGCTGCCGGTCGGCCATCACCGACGCGATGCCGAAGTCCGACACCCGCACGTCACCCGTCGTGCCGGGCGTCCACGGTGTCGCGAGCAGCACGTTGTCGGGCTTGACGTCGCGGTGGGTGACGTCCTGCTCGTGTGCGGCGGCGAGGGCGTCGAGTGTCTCGGCGGTGATCGTCAGGGCGTCCCGCGGTGGCAGCGTCCCCGCGCCGGCGAGCAGGTCCCGCGCGGAGCCCCCGCCGACCAGGTCCATGACGATCGCGAGTCGGTCACCCTCGACGACGAGGTCGCGGACCCGCACGATCGACGGGTGCTGCAGACCGAGCAGCACGGTGCGCTCCCGCACGAAGCGTTCGACGACGGTCGGGTCGGCGGCGAGCTCGGCGCGCAGCAGCTTCGCGGCGACGTGCTCGCCGGTCGCGGTGTGCTCGGCGCGCCAGACCTCGCCGGTCGCGCCGCTACCGAGCAGGTCGACCAGCCGGTACGACGCCCCGAGCGGCTCGCCGCGGCCGTACTGCGCCCGACCCTGCTCCGTCACGTTGCCCCCGAGTGCCCCTGGCCGACCCCTCGTCGACCTCGCGTCATGTTACCGGCCGGAGCCGCGCGCGTACTGCACGTCGATCGCGTGCTGGGTGAAGCCCGAGCGGCGGTACAGCGCGAGGGCCGGCTCGTTGTCGCCCTCGACGTAGAGCGCGGCGGCGGTCAGCCCGCGACCGGCCAGCCGGGCCGAACCCGCGCGCATCAGGACGCCGCCGAGACCCTGCCCCTGCAGGTCGGGCCGGACGGCCACCGCGTAGAACTCGCCGGTGCCGTCCTCGACCTTGAGCCAGCACGACCCCGCGAGCGCGCCCGACTCGTCGCGCAGGAGCAGCAGGTCGTCGCCGGAGAACCAGGGCTCGGCCTCACGGGCGCGCAGGTCGTCGATGGTCATCCGGCCCTGTTCGGGGTGGTTCGCGAAGGCCGCGGCGTTGAGGGTCAGCCAGGCGTCCTCGTCCTCGGGGTCGCCGGCGCGGAAGGCGTCGAGCCCGTACCCGACCGGCAGACCGACGGGTGCGAGCGTGTCCACGATCGGTGCCCGGAGCTGCAGCAGGGTCCGGACCGCCGTCCAGCCGTACCGGTCGGCGAGGGCACGCGCGGCGGGGTGGTCCCCGTGCGCCCACGCGAGACGTGGAGCACCGGGGTCAGCGGACGCGCCCGGGTCTGCGGACGCTCCCGGGTCCGTCGTCGCGCCCCCGGCGCCCGGGCCGGTCACCTGTGCGACGAGCGCCGACCCGACGCCCTGGCCACGGGCCTCCCGGGCGACGACGAGTTCCAACTCGCCGTCACGGACCACGGCGACCCCGCGCTCGTCGCCGACCACGGTCGCACGGCCGGCACGGACGTCGACCAGGGTCTGGTCGGAGAACGGCGGCGCCTCGCCCGCCGCGACGGAGGCGGCGGCGAGCATCTCGACGACGGCGAGCACTACTGTCCCGCCAGGCGCTCGGCCTCGTCGTCGTGCACGTTGAAGCGGTAGCCGACGTTGCGGACCGTCCCGATGAGCGACTCGAGGTCGCCGAGCTTCGCGCGGAGGCGTCGCACGTGCACGTCGACCGTGCGCGTGCCGCCGAAGTAGTCGTAGCCCCAGACCTCGCTGAGCAGCTGCTCGCGGGTGAACACACGCGACGGGTGCGAGGCGAAGAAGCGCAGGAGCTCGAACTCCTTGAAGGTGAGGTCGAGCGGGCGACCACGGACCTTCGCCGAGTAGCTCGCCTCGTCGATGACGACGCCGGAGGCCTGGATCTTCGACCCAGAGGGGTTCTTCGCGGCACGGCCCGTGGTGAGCCGGATGCGGGCGTCGACCTCGGCGGGGCCGGCGCTCTCGAGCACGACGTCGTCGACGTTCCACTCGCTGTTCACCGCGGTGAGCCCGCCCTCGGTCACGACGAGGATGATCGGCGTCGTCGACCCGCTCGTCGCGAGGATCTTGCACAGGGCCTTGGCGCTGACGAGGTCGAGACGGGCGTCGACGAACATCAGGTCGCTCTGCGGGGCGTTGACCAGCTGGGCGGCCTCGGCGGGGACGTGGCGGATCCGGTGGCTCAGGAGACCGAGACTCGGCAGGACGTCGCCGGGCGCGGCTGAGGTGAGTACCAGGAGCTGGGCCACAGGACCTCCAGAGCGAGGGAACGTCGTGGAGTCATCCTAGTGATGCCTCGGCGGCGCCCCGCCGACCGGCTGGTCGGTCAGGGCTCCGACGGCGCAGGCGCGGCCCTGTCATGATGGAGCGCGTGACCGAGCCCGTCCCGCCCCTCGACCAGCGCCGACTGCGCCTGACCTCCGTGCTGCCGGTCTGGGTGCTCGCGGTCGTCGGCGCCGTGCTCGTGCTGACCCTGACGCAGAAGGACTCGTTCGCCTGGCTCCTGCTCGTCTTCGTGCTCTGCGTGCTCGTGAGCTTCGTGCTGCAGCTCATCACCGCGACGAAGGACGGACTGGTCGAGCGGATCAGCATCGCGTCCTCCGGGTCCTTCGTCGTGGTGCTCGTCACGGCCGTGGTGCTGCTGGCGCGCTGAGCCGCGCGACCCGCGACCGCGCGACCCGAGGCCGCGCGACCAGCGACCCGCGGCACGCCCCCTGGCGCCGTCAGGCGTGCCGCGTAGACTCGCCGCATGGATTCGCTGCTTGCGCTCGAGCTGTTCTACGTGGGCCTCCTCGGCCTGGCGTCGCTCGCGATCGCGTTCATCTCGGTCGTCGTCGTCGTGAAGCTGTTCAAGGGTCAGCGTTGATCGAACTGCCGGAGGGCCTGGCGCCCGAGCTCGTCCCGCTGTCGTGGCTCGTCGGTGTCTGGGAGGGCACGGGCGTGGTCGAGTACCCCGTGGGCGACGAGGACGAGCCCCGCAAGTACGAGTTCGGCCAGCGGGTGAGCTTCAGCCACGACGGCCTGCCCTACCTCAACTACTCCTCGACGACGTGGCTGCTCGACGACGAGCACACCCCCCTCGCCGCCGAGATGGGCTACTGGCGCATCGACCGTCCGAACGAGCCGGGCGACCGCGGCCCCGCGATGCTCATGGGTGACGGGCCCGTCCCGTTCAGCACGGTGGAGAGCGTCGAGACGCTCCGCAACACCACCGACGGCTTCGACGTCGAGGCGGCGATCATCCACCCGACGGGCGTCAACGAGCTCTACGTCGGTCGCGTGAAGAAGGGTCGCATCGACCTGGCCACCGACGCCGTGATGCGCTCGCCGAACGCGAAGGACTACTCGGCGGCGACCCGCCTGTACGGCCTGGTCGAGGGCAAGCTCTTCTGGGCGTGGGACATCGCCGCGCTCGGGCAGCAGCTCACCTCGCACGCCTCGGGGCAGCTCGCGAAGGTCGACTGATGTCGGTGTTCGCCGGTCGCGACGGCTTCGTCGCATCCGAGGCCGGTCCCGCCGCCCACTACGGCAACCCCGTCGGCGAGCAGCGGGCGCTCGCCGCCGGCCGTGCCGTGGTCGAGCTCGGTCTCGGCGTCGTGACGATCAGCGGACCGGACCGCCTGTCCTGGCTCAACTCGATCACGTCCCAGCTGCTCACCGGGCTCGCACCGGGCGCGAGCACCGAGACGCTGGTCCTCGACCAGTCCGGTCGCGTCGAGCACGCCGCCCGGGTGGTCGACGACGGCGAGGTGACGTGGCTCCTCACCGAGCCCACGGACGCCGCCCCGCTCGCGGCCTGGCTCGACTCCATGCGCTTCATGCTCCGCGTCGAGGTCGCCGACCGCTCGGCCGACCTCGTCACGCTCGGCCGGTTCGACGGCTCGGCAGCGCCGGACGACGTGGTCGTCGCGTGGGTCGACCCGTGGTCGTCGGTCACGCCCGGTGGGTGGGGCTACGCCGCCCTGGAGGCCCACCCCGGCTCCGACTGGACCCTCCGCATCGACGTGGTCACCCCGGACACCGCGGTCGCCCTGGCGGAGTCCGGTGCGCCGGTCGCGGGGCTCCTCGCGTTCGAGGCACTGCGCATCGCCGCGTGGCGCCCGGTCCTCGCCGACGTCGACGAGCGGACGATCCCGCACGAGCTCGACTGGCTCCGCTCCGCCGTGCACCTGTCGAAGGGCTGCTACCGCGGGCAGGAGACCGTCGCGAAGGTGCACAACCTCGGGCACCCGCCGCGCCGCCTCGTGATGCTCCACCTGGACGGGTCGGACGGCGTGCTGCCCGTACCCGGCACCGCGGTCGAGCTGGACGGCAAGGACGTCGGGCGGCTCACCGCCTCGGCGCTCCACCACGAGCTCGGGCCGATCGGGCTCGCGGTCGTGAAGCGCTCGCTCGACCCCGCTGCGACGCTGACCCTGACCGTCGACGACGTCGTGGTCACCGCGGCGCAGGAGACGATCGTCCCGCCGGAGGCCGGCGCGACGGCGAACGTGCCGCGCCTGCCCCGGCTCGGAGCCGTCCGCCGCAGCTGATCCGCGTCACGTCGGAACCTGGTTCCG
>CAJYIG010000279.1 GCA_913774725.1 uncultured Curtobacterium sp.
TGGGCATCGTCTTCCAGGACCCGGCGTCGTCACTGAACCCGCGACAGACCATCGGGTGGAGCATCGCCGAACCGCTGCTCGTGCACGGGGAGGGCACGTCGGCGTCGCGTGCAGACCGCGCCCGCGAGCTCCTGACCGCGGTGCAGCTCGACCCGTCGTGGACGGAACGGTTCCCGCACCAGCTGTCGGGCGGGCAGCGGCAGCGTGTCGCCGTCGCGCGGGCCCTGGCGCTGCGGCCCGCGTTGGTGATCGCCGACGAGCCGACCAGCGCCCTCGACGTGACGGTGCAGGCCGCCGTGCTCGACCTGCTCGCGGACCTGCAGGACGAGTTCGGCTTCGGCATGCTGCTCATCAGCCACGACCTGGCCGTGGTGCGCCAGCTCGCCGACGACGTCGTCGTGCTGCACGACGGCCGCATCGTCGAACGCGGCACGACCTCGGCCGTGCTCGACCACCCGCAGCAGGACTACACGCGCATGCTGCTCGCGGCGGCTCCGGTCGCCGACCCCGAGCGACAGGCCGCCCGCCGCGAGGCCTGGCGTGCCTGGGAAGGAGTGGTCTCGTGACCGCGAACGTCGTCGACCGGCCCGTCTCCGCGTCGGCCGGACGGACCACCGGCTTCCGCGCCGTCGTGCGCCGGGTCCGTCGGGACCGCTGGGCCGTGGCCGCTGCGATCGTCATCGCCGTGTTCGTCGTCGTGGCGATCGCCGCACCGCTGATCGCCGCCGTGACCGGGCGGGACCCGTACCGCTACGACGTCGACGCGCTGAACGACTTCGGCGCGCCCCGTGGCGCTGCCGGCGGGGTGAGCGGCGAGCACTGGTTCGGCGTCGAGCCGCTGACCGGTCGCGACCTCTTCGCCATCGTGACCTACGGCGCGCGGACCTCGCTGGGGATCGGCCTCGCCGCGACCGCCATGTCGATCGTCATCGGGGTCCTCGTCGGAGTCACGACGGGGTTCCTCGGAGGGTGGTACGACCGGGTGCTGTCGCGCGTCGTCGACGTGATCTTCGGGTTCCCGTCCCTGGTCTTCATGATCGCGCTCACCGCGGTCGTGCCGACGTCGTTCCCGAAGCCGCTGCTCGTCGTGCTCGTCATCGGGTTCTTCGGCTGGCCCTCGGTCGCCCGGGTCGTGCGGGGGCAGACGCTCTCGCTCGTCAGCAGGAACTACGTCGTCGCCTCGACGGCGATGGGCGCCGGGCGCTGGCACGTCATCCGCAAGCAGCTCCTGCCGAACCTCGCCGCGACGATCACCGTCTACGCGACCATCTCGATCCCGTCGATGATCGGCGCCGAGGCCGCGCTGTCCTTCCTGGCCGTCGGGGTGAACCCGCCGACGCCGTCGTGGGGCCGCAGCATCGGCGACGCCATCGGTTGGGTGCAGACCGACCCGATGTACCTCGTCTTCCCCGGAGCCGCACTGTTCCTCATCACCCTGGCCTTCAACGTGCTCGGTGACGCCCTGCGCGACGCCCTCGACCCGCGAGGAGCCGACCGGTGACCACCTTCCGCTTCCTGGCAGTCCGGATCCTCGGCGCCGTCGTCGTGCTGTTCGTCGTCGCGGCGATCACCTACGCACTGTTCATGCTGCTGCCGACGAACCCGGCGCGGGCGATCTGCGACAAGCCGTGCACGCCGGAACGACTGGCGGACGTCCGGGCCTTCCTCGGCACGGACAAGCCCTGGTTCGCGCAGTTCGGGGCGTACCTCGCGGGCATCTTCGCCGGCCGCACGTTCGGCTCCGGTGCGTCGACGATCACGTGCGCGGCGCCCTGCTTCGGCTACTCGTTCCAGCTGCACGACAGCGTCACGAACCTCATCGCGTCGCGCCTGCCCGTCACCGCGTCGATCGCCGTCGGTGCCGCCGTGCTCTGGCTCGTCGCCGGCGTCGCCGGCGGTACCGTGTCGGCGCTGAAGCGGGGGACACTGGCCGACCGAGCCGTCATGACCGTCGCCGTCGCCGGGGTGTCCTCGCCCGCCTACCTGATCGGCCTGCTCGCGATCCTGCTCTTCGGCTTCACCCTCGGCTGGCTGCCCACGAGCGGCTACGTGCCGTTCGTCGAGGACCCCGTCGGCTGGGTGACGCACCTGGTGCTGCCGTGGTGCGTGCTCGCGTTCATCAGCGCGGCGATCTACGCCCGGCTGACCCGTGGCGAGATGCTCGAGTCGATGTCGCAGGACTTCGTCCGGACCGCTCGGGCCAAGGGGCTCCGGGAGCGCCAGGTCGTGGTCCGGCACGGGCTCCGGACGGCGATCCTGCCCGTCGTGACGCTGTTCGGGCTCGACCTCGGGTCGCTGCTCGGTGGTGCGGTCATCACCGAGAAGGTGTTCTCGATGCAGGGCCTCGGGGCGTTGCTCATCGACGCGGTGCACACCCTCGACCTGCAGGTGGTCGTCGGGTTCACGGTGTTCTCGGCGCTCCTCATCGTCACCGCGAACGTGATCGTGGACGTGGTGTACGCGTTCGTCGACCCGCGGGTGCGGCGCCGGGCGTGAGGCGAGTTCCGGGCCGCCCGGATCCGCAAGACGCAACGTCGGCGACTGCTCGCAGCGGTACACCGCTGCAAGGAGTCGCCGACGTTGCGTTCCGCGATGAGGACCGCCGCGCTCCTAGAAGTACGTGATCCCGTGCGGCGTCCGCGCCGGCGCGAGCATCGCCCGGAGCAACGCCGGCGCCGCCGGGTCCGTCGCCCGCACGAGTCCGGCCGCCGCGAGCGTGACCGGCGACACCGAGCCGATGAGCACCGCGCCGAGGTCCGCCACGTCGAGCCGCAGGTCGACCTCGGCCCCACCGTCGTCACCGTCGGACTGACGCGTGACCGTGCCCTGCCCGTCGACGACGTCGAGCCGGTAGGTCCCCGCCGCGAACCCCATCGCGTCGGACACCGCGAGCGTCAGCGACCCGTCGACCGCGTACGGCCGGCTGCCGAGCACCGCAGGCACGTCGAGCACCCGCAACCAGACGTGGTCCTCCTCGTGCTCGACGTCGTACGCGCGGTTGTCGCCGAGCGCCGCGACGATCGGGTCGTCGAGCCGCGAGCGGTTGTACCGCACGACGTCGTTCAGGTCGATCGACAGCAGGAACTCCCACAGCGACAGGTAGGCCTCGTCGGTGGCGTAGACGAGGTCGACGACCTCGAGCACGGTGTCCTCGCCCCCGCGGCCCTCCTTGACGCGCCACGTCACGTACCCGTCGATCTCGGACGGGTCGACGCCGGCGCCCTCCGACCGGTGAACCGCGGCGCGAACGTCCTTCGCGGGGGAACCGTCGCCGTTCCGCTGCCCGAGGACGATCGGCCAGGTGCCGGCGTTCCGGACCATGGACCCCGGGGTGCGTGCGTCGAAGCGGTCGAACACGGCGCGGCCGGTGCCCTCGGCGAGCCACTCCGGCGTCACGATCGTCACGGTGCCGGTGGTCGGCGCGAGCAACGGCAGGGCACGTTCGCGACGCACCGTCACCGCGCGCTCGCGGATCGCGCAGCCGAAGCCGAAGCGTCGGTAGATCGTGCCCTCGGAGGCGGTGAGCGACGCGACGGCGTAGCCCTCGGCCACACCGCGCTCGAGCGCGTGGGTCATCATCCGGCGGAGGATCCCACGTCGGCGCTCGGTCGGGCGCACCGTCACGGCGGAGATCGCCTGGGTGTCGACCGAGGCGCCCTCGCCCCACGTCAGGCGCTTCCCGAACCACGTGAAGGTCCCGGCCGGCCAGGTCTCGTCGACGGATCCGGGGAGCGGTTCGCGCACGTACACGCCGAGGAACGTCTCCTGGTCGGCGATGAAGTGCGACGCCATCCGTGCCGCGCCCTCGGCATCGGGGTGCGTCTCGTGGAACCCCAGCTCCACGGCGTGCATCCACGCCTCCGTCTCCGCTGACGGCGCCCCCTGTGCATCGGTCGTCGGCGCGAACTCGCGCAGGTCGTAACGGTCGTCGAACGCATCGTTGCTGGCCACGAGCCCGACCCTACCGGTGCGGTCCACCCGGCGGCCTCCCTCGGACGGCGGACCAGCGCGGTGACCGGGTGGCGGGGCGACGCCGTGACCGGGTGTCGGGGTGACGCCGTGACCGGGTGGCGGACGGGAGGCGCGTGGCCGTGTGCGCCACGCGCCTCCCGTCCGTCCTGTGGTCACCTGACGGACCGTGGCCGGTCAGGGCGTGCCGCGTCGCGCCTCCTGCGCCACCACCTCGTCGAGGTCCGCAAGCTTCCGCATCTGCTGCAGTGGCCGCGCCATCCGGTTGTTGTCCCGCAGGGCGGGCTCGGTGCGCGACAGGAACGCCCAGTAGCCGGCGGTGAAGGGGCAGGCGTCCTCGCCGAGTCGCTTCGTCGGGTCGTACCGGCACCCGCCGCAGTGGTCGGACATCCGGTCGATGTAGCGGCCGCCGGACGCGTACGGCTTCGTCGCGACCATGCCGCCGTCGGCGTGCTGCGACATCCCGATGATGTTCGCCGGCATCACCCAGTCGGTGCCGTCGACGAAGACGTCGGTGAACCACTCGGTCAGGTGCACGGGGTCGTAGCCGCGCTGCAGCGCCCAGTTGCCGAGCACCATGAGCCGCTGGATGTGGTGCAACCAGCCGTGGTCGTGCAGGCCCTCCATCGCGGTGGAGAGGCAGACCGCGTCGATCGCCGACGCGTCGAGCTCGCGCCACCAGCGGGGGAGCCGCTCGTGCGCGTCGAGGGCGTTCTCCTCGGCGCCGTAGTCGTCGCCGAACCACCAGTAGAGGTGCCAGACGTAGTCCCGCCAGCCGGCGACCTGGCGGACGAAGCCCTCCACGCTCGCGAGCGGGGCGTCGTGGTCGCGGTGGGCGGTGAGCGCTGCCTCGACGACCTCGATGGGGTCGAGCACGCCGAGGTTCATCGGCACGCTGAGCAGCGAGTGCGCCATCGTCCAGTCGTTCGTCAGCGTGGCGTCCTCGAACGGGCCGAAGTCGCCCAGGCGGACCTGCACGAAGTCGTCGAGGGCCTGCCGCGCCTCGTCCGCGGTGACGGCGAAGCGGCGCGTGTCGTCCCGGCCGACGAACCGGACCTCGCCGTCGCGCTCCCAGCGGTCGAGGTCGTGTCGCACCTCGTCGTCGATGTCGTCCTCGGTCGGCCACCAGGGTTCCGGCAGCCCGAGCGTCGTCGCGCCCCTGGGCGGGGGCTCGCGGTTCTGGTCGTCGAGGCTGAACTTCCCACCGACGGGCTTCTCCGACCGCATCAGCCAGCCCTCGCGGCGGCGGACCCGCTCGTAGTGGGTCTCCATCCGGAAGCGACCGGTGCGCTCGGCGGCCCACTCGGCGAACTCGGCCTCGTCGGTGATGAACCCGCGGCTCGGCAGGACCTCCGTGCCGCGTCCCCAGTGCCGGACCTGCGCGCGGAGGGTGCGGGAGGGCGGATCGACGACGTCGAGGTCGTCGCGTCCGACCAGGGCGTCCTTCAGGGTGTCGACCTGCACGTGCTCGGCCCGGTCGCCCAGCTCGCGCACCCGGTGCCGCAGAGCGCTCAGCCACAGGTGCGCCTTCGCCCGGTGCATCGGCCGGGCGGTGAAGAACTCGCGTGCCTCGACCACGAGCGCGGGGCCGCCGTCGTCGAACAGCGGGCCGTACTGCCCAGGGAGGACGAGCCGGGTGCGTTCGGGGGCCATGCTCGGACGGTACCGACGGCGGGTGTCCTCCGGCTGACGGCCCTTGTGCCCCGGTGGTGCCCCGGTGGCGCCCCGGTGTTGTCGTCGCAGGACTTGCCGCTCAGCTTCGATGCCGGCGGCATGTCGTGCGACCGGAACGTCCGCGGGCGGCACGTCGTGCGACCAGGGCCGTCGACGACCGGTGTCGTCGACGGCCCCGCTCGGTCCCGCGCTAGGAGTTGTCGATCACGCGGACGTAGTCGACCTTCATCTGCTGCGGGAACGTCGTCGACGCGTCCGGGTACCCGGGCCAGTTGCCACCGACGGCGAGGTTCAGCACGATGAAGAACGGCTTGTCGAACACCCACGGGTTCCCGTTCGTGTCCGCCGGGGTGACGGTCCGGTAGGCCACGCCGTCCACCGACCAGGTGATCGAACCGGGCTTCCAGTCCACCGCGAAGGTGTGGAACGTGTCCGCGAACGACCAGCCCTGCGGGTGCTGGTACGGCGTGGAGATGCCCTGCCCGCCGGAGTAGCCGGGGCCGTGCACCGTCCCGTGCACGGTGGCGGGCTCCTTCCCGACGTTCTCCATCACGTCGATCTCTCCGGATCCCGGCCAGCCGCTCTGCGGCAGGTCCGCGCCGAGCATCCAGAACGCGGGCCAGATGCCCTGACCACGGGGGATCTGGATGCGCGCCTCGACCCGGCCGTACTGCGGCGTATACTTCCCCTGGGTCGTCAGACGTGCACTCGTGTACGAGCCGTCCGCCTCCCGCTTCGCGGTGATCACGAGGTTGCCCTGCCCGTCGAGCGCGGAGTTGCTCCGGGAGTCCGTGTACGTCTCGAGCTCGTTGTTGCCCCAGCCGCCACCACCGGTCTCGTTCGTCCACACCGAGCGGTCCGGGGCGCTCCCCGCGGCGCCGTCGAAGTCCTGCGACCAGACGACGTCGCCCGTGGCCGCCTGCGCGGTCGCCGCCGTCCCGAGCGTCGGGGTGACGCCGACTGCGACCGCGGCCGCACCGGCGAGCGTGAGCGCGACGAGTCGTCGCGTCGACCGTGCGGCGCGCATCAGTTGTACGACCCGAGGCGGTTCGGTGCGGTGTTGCCCGCCGGGGTCGGCACCGCTCCGCCGACGCCGTTGATCACGCTCGAGATCGTGCCCGTGTCCCCGAGCGACACCGTCACGAGGCTGTGCGCGCGGATGCCTGACGTGGTCGGCGTCTCGAAGGCCCGGTCGGCGTGCACGGATGGGTTCGTGTTGAAGAAGCAGTACACGCCCCCTCCCCAGATCTCGTGGTTCGTCACACCCGACGCGACCTTGTAGGCCGCGTACCCGGCTCCGGTCGGGCTCTGCCACGAGGCGTTGTCCGGCACGTCGTACGGCATCTCGTTCTGGAAGAAGATCGTCCGACCGCGGTTGCCGTTCCAGAGCACCTCGTACTTCCGGTAGTGCTCGACGAACAGCCCGGTGGCGAGGACGTCGTCCCCGTTCACCTCGACGCCGGTGGCGCCGGTGTTGACGTTCCAGCCCGTCGCAGCGCCACCGTGGTCGGCCCGCCACGCCCAGATGTGGTCGACGAGGGTGTCGTCGGCGTTGACCTGCAGTGTCGTCGACGCCTTGCCCTGGATGCTCGATCCGACGCGGAAGAACACGTCCTGGATGCTCTGCGGGTCCGAGGCGTGGTCGACGTGCGTGCCGCTGGTGCCGAGTCGGACGAGCTGCGCGCTGTTCTGCGTCCCTGCGTCCACGACCAGGTTCGACACGTTCACGCCGGAGACGTCAGCGGTGGTGAGCACGGCGTTGCCGGCGGTCGGCACGAGCGTCGGGAACCCGATGCCCGTGACGACGGTGTCCGGACGGGTGACGTTCAGCGCGGCGTTCAACTGGTACGTGCCCGGGGTGAAGAACAGGTTCAGCCCCTGCGCCAGCGCGGTGTTGATCGTCGCCGCGCTGTCACCGGGGTGCGCGACGTAGAAGTTGCG
>CAJYIG010000280.1 GCA_913774725.1 uncultured Curtobacterium sp.
TCTCCCCGCGGACCCTCGTGGTCGGTGCCGTGGTGTCGGGGATCGCCGCGCTGGTCGTGCTGGTGCTGAGCACGCGGCGGCGCGGCCCCGTGCGATCGGCCGTCGCCCTGTCGGCGCTCGCCCTCGCTTTGTCGTGGTTCGTCTCCGGGGTGTTCGTCGTCGTGCTCGTGGCAGTCGCCCAGGCTGCGCTGCTCGCCGCGGGCGTCCTGGCTCGTCGAGCGCACCGCACCGGACCGGCGCGATCGGGACAGGGAACGCTCGGGCTTCTCCTGGCCGTGCTCGCCGCGCTGTGGTTCGTCGCCCTGCTGGCCACGTCCAGCGTGCCGCTCGGAACGGACTCGCAGGTCGTGCTCCTCACCTGGTTCGCTGCACCGAACGTGTTCCAGGCGGCCGCCTACCTCGTCGCGGTCGTCCTGGTCGCCGGACCGGTCTGGACGGGGATCGGCCGGGGCGTCCGGTCCCTCCGCGAGTCGGCCGAGGTGCGCTGAGACGGGATCGCGCCGCGCGACCCCGCCCGCTGCCGTGCCGTCCCGGTCAGACCAGGGCGGCGGCGACCTCCGGCGACTCCTCGGGCACCGACCACGGACGGTGCGTCATGCCGCTGTCACCGCGGAACGAGACCGCCCGACCGGAGTCGTCGCGCGTGTAGACGATCCGCTCGTCCACCGAGCCGAAGCGGTTCCCCGCGGCCATCACGAGCGTGTCCTCGTCGACGACCCGGAGGCGCACCGGCGAGTCGGTCGGCACCGGCTGCGTCGGGTCGATCGCGAGCAGCCGGTCCCCGACCCGAGCGACGTCGGTGATGCCCTCGAAGGTCGTGAAGCGCCCTGTGTACCGGCTGGCGTCGACACCCTCGGGCAGCTCGGGACCGGGAGCCTGCTCGTCGGCCGCGGCATCGAGCAGGTGAACGATGCCCGTTGCGATCATGCCCGCGGGACCGGTCGCGCTGCTCGTCAGGACGGACACGACGAGCGACGACGCCGGGTCGAACACCGTCTGGGTGATCTGGCCGGGGAACCCGCCGGAGTGGCCGCGCACCTCGCGCCCGCCGATCCGGTCGACGATGAACCCCGCACCGTAGCCACGTGCTGCCGGGTCGGTGTCCAGCGCGCTCCAGGCCTTCCGCTGCGCCAGGCGCTTCGCGTGGTCGGACAGCAGCGAGCCCTGGCCGGGCACGTGCGCCGAGAAGTACCGGACGAGGTCGGACGCGGTGCCGTGGAACCCCGTCGCGGCGGCGAGCGCCCCCGTCGTGACGTGCGGGACGCGTTGGCGGGTGCGCGCGGTGTGCAGGCCGGTGTACCCGACGACGAACTCGTCCTCACGGGAAGGGTCGAACTCCGGCCCGGTCCCCGTCAGGCCGAGCGGCTCGACGATCGCGCTCCGGACGTGCTCGGCGTAGGTCGTGCCGGTGATCGCCTCGATCACGAGCCCGAGCAGGCCGTAACCGAGGTTCGAGTAGTTGAAGGCCGACCCGACGGGCACCTTCGCGCCACCCTCGACCACGAGCGCGACGAGCTGATCGGCGTCCGGGAACGGGTGGTCGAGCGCCCAGTGGTCACCGTCGGCACCGTCGCGGACGACTCCGGCCCCCATCTCCATCAGCTCGCGGACCGTCGCGTCGGCGATCGGCGAGCCGGCCTCGACCAGTGCGGGGACGAACGACCCGACGGTGTCGTCGAGCCGCAGCGCCCCGGCGTCGGCGAGCTGCAGCAGCGCGGTCGCGGTGAACGTCTTCGAGTGCGACGCGATCCGGAACAGGTCGTCGATCGTCAGGCGGCGGCCGGCCTCGACGTCGGCGTACCCCCAGGCCTCGGAGAACAGCACCTCGTCGTCGAAGCCGATCGCGACCTGCACGCCCGGGAGCCGGAGCTGCCACACCTTGTAGTCGATCCACTCACGGACGTAGGGCAGGACGGACTCGTACGCGGCGCGCTTCTCCATGCCGACCAGCCTGGCATGTGCCACGCTCGTCGCATGCGCCACACACCCCACTTCCTGATGACCGACGTCGACGAGGTCCGGCACCTCATCGACGGGCACCCGTGGGCCACGATCGTGTCGCACACCGCCTCCGGGCTCGTCGCCTCGCACTACCCGTTCCTGCTCGAGGCACCCGAGCCGGGCGACGACCCCGACCAGATCGTCCTCGTGTCGCACGTCGGCCGGCCGGACGAGGTCGCGCACGAGCTCGGTCAGCACGAGGTCCTCGTGGTGTTCCAGGGCCCGCACGGGTACGTCTCCCCCGCCTGGTACCCGCCGGAGCAGTTCGTCCCGACCTGGAACCACGTGACGGCGCACTGCTGGGGCACGCCGGAGATCCTGTCCGACGACGAGAACTTCCGCGTGCTCGGCGAACTGGTCGACCACTTCGAGCGGGTCATGCCGGAGCCCGTGTCCCTCGAGGTCGACGAGGACACGGCCCGGCGCATGGCGAAGGGCACCGTCGGCATCCGCATCCGGGTCGCCCGGTTCGACGCCCGCGCCAAGCTCTCGCAGAACAAGGCCCCCGAGGTGGTCGAGCGCATCGTCGCGGGGCTCCGCGGCGACGGCCCCTACGCGTCGCCGGCGCTCGCCGACGCCGTCGAGCGCGCGCAGGTGGACCGCACGGTCAGCCGGGAGGCATCGTGACCGACCTCCTGCTCCGCACCGTCCGCCGGGTGGGCACCTCCGGCGCTCCGTGCGACGTCCGCATCGTCGACGGCCGCATCGAGGCGGTCGCCCCCGCCGGCACGCTCGACCCGCCATCGAGCGTCGACGCCGACGTGGTCGAGACCGACGGCGCGTGGCTCGGCCCCGGGCTCGTCGACCACCACGTGCACTTCGACCAGTGGGCCCTCGTCCGCCGACGCGTCGACGTCTCCGGCTGCACGTCGGCGGAGGCGACGGCCGACGCGCTCGCCGCGGTGGCGCGCACCGGGGTGGCGGACCTGGTGCTCGTCGGTCACGGCTACCGCGACGGCACCTGGCCACGCCCTGCGCGTCGTGGGCTGCTCGACGGAGCCGCACCGGGCCTCCCGGTCGTCGTCATCAGCGCCGACCTGCACGCCGTCTGGTGCAACGCCCTCGCGCTCGCCCACTGCGCGGCGCTCCTCGGACGACCGCTCGACGCCGGCGACGACGGGGTGCTGCGCGAGCAGGACGCCTTCGACGTGACCGCGGTGCTGTCCCGGGTGCCCGACGACGTGCTCGACGGCTGGGTGGCCGAGGCGGTCGACGCGGCGGCGGCCCGCGGCGTGACCCGCGTTGTCGACCTCGAGATGGTCTTCGGCCTCGACCGCTGGACCCGGCGCGTGCACGCGGGAACGGACGGCCTGCGGGTCGACTCCGGCGTGTACCCGGGCGAGCTCGACGCGGCGATCGCGCGGGGCCTCCGCTCCGGCGACGTCGTGGACGGCACCCGCGGGCTCGTCCGGATGGGTCCGTTCAAGGTGATCACCGACGGCTCGCTCGGCACCCGGACGGCCGCGATGGCGTCCGGCGAGGGTGTGCTGGCGTACCCGTTCGCGGACCTCGTGGCGATGGTCCGGCGCGCGGTCGACGCCGGGTTCGTCCCCGCGGTGCACGCGATCGGCGACCGGGCGAACACCCTGGCGCTCGACGTGTTCGAGGCCGTCGGCGCCCGGGGCAGCATCGAGCACGCGCAGCTGCTCCACGGCACCGACGTCGACCGGTTCGCGCGGCTCGGCGTCGCGGCGTCGGTGCAGCCCGAGCACGCGATGGACGACCGGGACATCGCCGACCGGTACTGGGCTGACGTGACCGACCGTGCGTTCCCGTTCGCGTCGCTGCACCGGGCGGGCGCCGAGCTCCGGCTCGGGTCGGACGCTCCCGTGGCACCGCTCGACCCGTGGGTGTCGATGGCGGCGGCGGTCGGGCGGGACCGCGACGGCCGCGCGCCGTGGCACCCCGCGGAACGGTTGTCCGCGCTGACCGCGTGGCGCGGGTCGACCGAGGGCGGCCGGGTCGGGGTGTCCGTCGGGGACGTCGCCGACCTGGTGCTGCTCGCGGCGGAACCGCTGGCGGTCGCCGACTCCGCGGCGCTGCGGCACGCCGAGGTGCTGGCGACGGCGATCGCGGGGCGGTTCACCCACCGGGACCTGTAGCGGACGACCCTCCTCCTGGTCCCCGGTCTACTTCTGGTCTGTCGGGCACCAGTAGAGCTTGCGCCCGGCCATGTCCGCCATCCGGATCTCGGTGCCGCACACCCGGCAGGGTTCCCCCTGGCGGTGGTACACCCAGTGCCGGTCCTTCCGCGAGCGGAGCGCCTTGGCGTGGTCCGCCTCGGACAGGTCGTCCATCGTGAGCATGAGGCCGTCCCGGACCCCCGCGTGCAGGAGCTTCGACCAGTCCTGCCACAGCGCCTTCGCCTGCTTCACCGTGAGCTTCTTGCCGGGCTTGTACGGGTCGATGCGCTGCCGGAACAGCAGCTCGGCGCGGTAGATGTTGCCGATGCCGGCCACGACGGACTGGTCCATGAGCAGCTGACCGATCGCGACGTTGCGCTTCCGCACGTTGTCGACGAAGGTCTTCTCGGCCTCCGGGCCGTCGTCGTTGATCGGGTCCGGCCCCAGCTTGTCGAGCGCACGCTGCACGCCCGCCGGGTCCTCGACGACGCAGGCGGTCGGGCCGCGGAGGTCGGCCACCGTGTCCTCGGTAAGGATGCGGACGCGCACCTGGCCGACCGGGTCCGGCGGGAAGGACTCGATCGGGTCCTCGGACTTCTCCTGCTCGGCCATCCGGTACCGGGCGAGCCGCGGGGCGCCGATCGACGACAGGGACTCCTCGCCGTCGCCGTCCTCGGACAGCGCCTCGGCGGAGGAGATCACGCCCGCGAAGTCCCACGCACCGTAGAGCCCGAGGTGGACGCGCAGGAACAGGTCGTCCTCGAACTCCAGGAACATCTGCTTCGCCACGGCCCGCGCAGCGACCATGCGTTTGCCGTCGAGCTGCGCGGCTCCGTCGGCGAACCGTCCCTGCGGGCTGGACACCTCGCACCGCTTGCCGACGAAGTGCCGGGAGAACTGGTTCGCGATGCGGTGGACGGAGTGACCCTCTGGCATCGGTCCTGTCTACCCGGCCTACTCGTCGATCTGCCGACCGACGATGTGCCCCGTCGTCTCGTACTCGGCCAGCTGCGCGATGCGGCGGGCGTGGCGCTCCTCGCCCGAGAACGGCTCGGCGACGAACAGGTCGACGAAGTGGATCGCCTCGTCCTCGGTGTGCTGGCGCGCACCGATCGAGATGACGTTCGCGTCGTTGTGCTGGCGCGCCAGGAGTGCGGTCGACTCGTTCCAGACCAGCGCGGCGCGGATGCCCTCGACCTTGTTCGCGGCGATCTGCTCACCGTTGCCGGAGCCGCCGAAGACGACACCGAGCGCCTCGACGCCCGCGCGCTGGTCCTGCACGACGGCGTGCGCCGCGTTGATGCAGAACGAGGGGTAGTCGTCCAGCGCGTCGTACTCGGTCGGCCCGTGGTCGACGACCTCGTGCCCCGCGTCGGTCAGGTGCTGGGCGAGGGTCTTGGTGAACTCGAGGCCGGCGTGGTCCGTTCCGAGGTGGATGCGCATGACATCGATCCTATTCCCGGCCTCGAGTTCACCAAGACCCTCGCCCAGCACCTGACCGACGCGGGGCACGAGGTCGTCGACCACGGTCCGACCGAGTACGACGCGC
>CAJYIG010000281.1 GCA_913774725.1 uncultured Curtobacterium sp.
ACCGTCCCGACCATGCGGTGGTACGAGAAGCGCCTGCGGTGAGCCGGTACGCTCGCGGCATGGCGACGTACGAGGTGCAGGCCGTCCGCGAGCGCGGCGTGTGGCAGGTGTTCATCGAGGGGACCCCGATCACCGAGGTCCTGCGGTGGTCGTCCGTCGGCCCGGTCGCGCGGGAGTTCCTCGCCATGGACCGCGACGACGACCTGCGCATCCGCGTGGTCGGCCGCAACCAGTACGTCGACGTCCCGTCCGACTGAGCCGCGGGCGGTCCTCGGCGAGACTCGGGCTGACCGACGCTCCTCGTGTCCCCGGGACCGAGACGGGTCGCTGAGCGTGAGTCTCGCAGCACGCGGCTGGCCGGGCGCCGGACGCACCGGGCGCACGCGGCTGAGACGCGCCTCCAGGCCGACAGCCCGTCACCCGCCGCTCACGCGACGTGCCAGACCAGCCCTTCCTGCGCACTCGACGGGTAGGCCGCCGCGATGCGGTGCACCGCCTCGCGCAGGGTCTCCGGCGAGCACGCCAGGTTCAGCCGCGCGAACCCCCGGCCCTGCGCGCCGAACCCCAACCCGGAGTTGAGCGCGACGTAGGCGTGCTCGCGGAGCGGCACCGCCGGGTCGTCCCCCAGACCGATCCCCCGGAAGTCGAGCCACGCCAGGTACCCGGCTCGCGGCCGCGTGTAGACGACCCCGGGCAGGTGCTCGGCGAGGAGCGAGCCGAGCAACCGCTCGTTCGCGACGATCCGCGCGATGACGTCGTCGAGCCAGTCGGTCGCCAGGCTGAAGGCCGCCAGGTTCGCGTGCAGCCCGAGGATGCTCGTGCGGCAGGCGACCTCCTCCCACAGGGTGTCGAGGAGCGCCGCGGTCCGGTCGTCCCCCGCGACCATCACGGAGCACTTGACCCCGGCGAGGTTCCAGCCCTTGCTCGCGCTCGTGACGCAGACGCTGCGCGCGCCTGCGGGCTCGGCGACCATCGCGAACGGGGTGAACCGGACGCCGGGGTGCGTGAGCGGTGCGTGGATCTCGTCGCTGATGACGAGCACGTCGTACCGAGCGGCGAGTTCGGCGAGCGCCTCGAGGTCGGCGCGGTCGTGCACGAGCCCCATCGGGTTGTGCGGGTTGCAGAGCAGGAAGACGCGGACGCCGCCTGCGAAGGCGCGCTCGAGTCCGTCGAGGTCGAGCCGGTAGACGCCCCACTGCTCGGTGAGCGGGACCTCCTCGACCTGACATCGCGCCTCCTCCACGAGCTCGAAGAACGGCGGGTACACCGGCGGGGTGATCGCGACGCGTCCGCCGTCCGGCAGCGCGAGCCGCAGTGACTCGACGATCCCCACGCTGACGTCGGTGGCGAGGTGCACCCGCGCTGGGTCGACGGCCCAGCCCCACCGGTCGCGCGCGAACTGCGCGAACGCCGGCGCGAGCGGCCCGGGGCCGTCGAGGTACCCGAGGTCGGACTGCTGCACCCGCTCGACGAGCGCCTGGCGGATCGCCGGTGCGACGTCGTGGTCCATCTCGGCCACGAACAGGGGCAGCACGTCGGGCGCGTAGCGCGTCCACTTGATGCTCGTACGGACCCCGCGGAGCGTGCCGACCGGGTCCTGTTCGTCGTCCGCCATGCGTCCCAGCATGCATCGACCGGGAGGCGCGGTGCGAGTCCGGACGTCATCGCACGTCGTCTGCCGGTCCGGTCCCGGTCGCGCCACGCGTCCGCCGCATAGGTTCGGGACCATGAGCACGAGCACCGCCGACAAGGCGACCACCCTCAAGCAGCTGCACGAGGCCCCCGAGATCCTGCGCGTCGTGAACGTGTGGGACGCGATCAGCGCGAAGGTCGTCAGCGACCTGCCGGAGACGAAGGCCATCGCCACGGCCGGGCACTCCATCGCCGCGAGCCACGGCTACGACGACGGCGGGATGCCGCTCGACGTCGCCCTCGCGGGTGCCGCGACCGTCGCCGCCGCCACGGACCTGCCCGTCACGGCGGACCTGGACGACGGGTACGACGACCCGGCGGAGACGATCCGCCGTGCCATCGGAGCGGGGATCGTCGGCGCGAACGTCGAGGACCGGCTCCGCCCGTTCGACGAGGCCGTGGCCCGCGTCGCCGCGATCATCGCCGCCGTCGAGGCCGAGGGCATCGACTTCCAGCTCAACGCCCGCACGGACGCGATCGCGCGCGGTGGCGACCGCCCCATCGACGAGAGCATCAAGGACGCCATCGCCCGCGGCAAGGCGTTCCTCGACGTCGGAGCGCCGCTCGTCTTCGTGCCGGGTGCGATCCAGCGCGACGTGGTCGAGCGACTCGTCGACGGGCTCGGCCGCGGCAGGCTCTCGGTGATCGGCCTGCCCGGTGCCCTGTCCGCCGCCGAGTACCAGGAGCTCGGTGTCGCGCGCATCTCCTACGGCCCGCTGACGCAGCGCGTCGCGCTGCGGGCGCTCCGCGACCTGGCGACCGACCTGTACGGCGACGGCGTCGTGCCGGAGGACACCCCGGTCCTCAACTGAGCCCGGTGACGGACGGGAGGCCCGTGGCGGTGTCGCCACGGGCCTCCCGTCCGTCTCGTGGTCCGTCAGGACCGTCCAGCTCAGCCGAGCGGGCCGTACAGGGCCGGCGCGGTGCGCGCCTTCGTCACCTGCTCGAAGGAGTAGCCGAGCCCGATCAGCGTGCCCTCGTCGAAGGACCGACCGAGGAACTCGAGGTTGACGCCGCCGCCGGTGACCGTG
>CAJYIG010000282.1 GCA_913774725.1 uncultured Curtobacterium sp.
GAGCACGTCGCCGTCGTCGTGCGGCACGAGCGCGATCGTGTCGCGGCCGAGGTCGCCGAGCGCGCCCCCGACGCGATCGTGGTCGACCAGGACGAGGTCCCCGGCACCGGGCGTGCCGTCGAGGTCGCCGTGCAGGCGCTGCCGGCGGACTTCGACGGCACCGTGGTCGTGCTCTCCGGTGACGTCCCGCTGCTCGATGCGGTCTCGGTCCGGGCGCTCGTGGACGCGCACGCCGGCAAGGCGGTCACGCTCGTGAGCGCGATCGCCGACGACCCGACCGGCCTCGGCCGCATCGTCCGCGACGCATCCGGCGCGTTCGTCGAGATCGTCGAGCACAAGGACGCCACCGACGAGCAGCGCACGATCACCGAGTACAACGCCGGCATCTACGCCTTCGACGTGACCCACCTCCGCGCGGTGCTGCCCTCGCTCACCACCGCCAACGCGCAGGCGGAGAAGTACGTGACCGACGTCCCGGCGCTCGTCATGGCACGCGGGGGAGCGGTGGACGTCGTCACGCTGACCGACCCCTGGCTCGTCGCCGGCATCAACGACCGCGCCCAGCTCGCCGACGCCGCGCGGGAGCTCAACGCCCGCATCGTCCGTCGGCACCAGGTCGCCGGCGTCACCGTGCAGGACCCGGCGACCACCTGGATCGACGTCGACGTCACGATCGAGCCCGACGCGGAGATCCTGCCCGGCACGCAGCTCGTCGGGGCGACGGCCATCGCCGCGGGCGCGGTGGTCGGACCGGACACCACGCTCCGGGACACCGAGGTCGGTGCCGGCGCGGTCGTGAACCGGGTGGACGCCACCCTGGCGGTCGTCGGGGACGGTGCCACGGTCGGACCCTTCGCCTACCTGCGACCGGGCACGATCCTGGGCGAGCGGGGCAAGATCGGCACCTTCGTCGAGACGAAGAACGCGGTGATCGGCCGCGGCAGCAAGGTCCCGCACCTGTCGTACATCGGCGACGCCGAGGTCGGCGAGGACTCGAACATCGGGGCCAACACGATCACGGCGAACTACGACGGCGTGCACAAGCACCGCACCGAGGTCGGGTCGCACGTCCGCACCGGCTCGCACAACGTCTTCGTCGCCCCGGTTAGGATTGGTGACGGGGCGTACACCGGCGCGGGTACGACCGTCCGCAAGGACGTACCGGCCGGGTCGCTGGCGATCAGCTACGCCCCGCAGCGCAACACCGACGGATGGGTCGAGGAACACCGACCCGGTTCGCCGGCGGCCGAGGCGGCTCGGCGCGCGCACGGCGAACAGATCTGACGGCGGTCGGGTCGATCGAGACGACCCCGAGCGGGTCAGGGTGTGAGCACCGCACTTGTCCGGAATCAAGACCACGGGCCAGAAACGACTCGTCCTCGTGTCCGGCCGGGCACACCCGGAGCTCTCGGCGCAGATCGCCGAGGAGCTCGGGGTCGACCTCGTCCCCACCGACGCCCGGACCTTCGCGAACGGTGAGCTCTACGCCCGCTTCGACGAGTCGGTCCGCGGCTGCGACGCGTTCGTCATCCAGTCGCACACCGCGCCGATCAACGAGTGGCTCATGGAGCAGCTCATCATGGTCGACGCCCTCAAGCGCGCGTCGGCGAAGCGCATCACCGTCGTCGCGCCCTTCTACCCCTACGCCCGCCAGGACAAGAAGGGCCGCGGCCGCGAGCCGATCTCGGCCCGGCTCGTCGCCGACCTGTTCAAGGCCGCCGGCGCCCACCGCATCATGAGCGTCGACCTGCACGCCGCACAGATCCAGGGCTTCTTCGACGGCCCGGTCGACCACCTGTTCGCGATGCCCGTCCTGCTCGAGCGCTTCCAGCAGATCCTCGACCCGGCGACCCTGACCGTCGTGTCGCCCGACATGGGCCGCGTGCGGGTCGCCGACATCTGGTCCGAGAAGCTCGGCGCTCCGCTGGCGATCATCCACAAGCGCCGTGACCCGCTCGTGCCGAACCAGGTGTCCGTGCACGAGATCGTCGGCGACGTCTCCGGTCGCGTCTGCCTGCTCGTCGACGACCTCATCGACACCGGCCGCACCATCGCCAAGGCGGCCGAGGCCCTCAAGGCGAACGGCGCGACCGGCGTCGTCGTCGCGGCCACCCACGCCGTGTTCTCCGACCCGGCGACCGAGCTGCTGCAGAGCGAGTTCATCGACCGCGTCGTCGTCACCGACACCCTGCCGCTACCCGAGGACAAGCGGTGGGACCGTCTCGAGGTCCTGCCGATCGCACCGCTCATCGCGCGCGCGATCCACGAGGTCTTCGACGACGGTTCCGTGACGTCGATGTTCGACGGTGCCGCGTAGCCGGACCGGCCTTGTGCGCACCGTGACCCGTCCGGTGCGCTGAGCCGTGCCTGGCGTCCATCCGGCCCGAGCCGCACTGGCCGCTCGACTCCGGTCGGCGGGCAGCGTCTTCGCCGAGGACGAAGCGGACCTGCTGCTCGAGGCCGGTGACGGCGACCCCGTGAAGCTGCGCGGGCTCGTGCAGCGACGGCTCGGCGGCGAGCCGCTCGAGGTCGTGCTCGGCTGGGCAGCCTTCGACGGGCACCGTGTGCGGGTCGCAC
Organism: uncultured Curtobacterium sp.; assembly: GCA_913774725.1. GTDB lineage: Bacteria > Actinomycetota > Actinomycetes > Actinomycetales > Microbacteriaceae > Curtobacterium > Curtobacterium subtropicum. The sequence continues at coordinate 2,578 of CAJYIG010000282.1, forward strand.
CGGGCGTGTTCGTGCCACGGACCCGGACCACGGTCGTCGTGGAGCAGGCCGCGCGGCGGCTGCACCGCTACGACCGGGTGGTCGACCTGTGCTGTGGGGTCGGCGCGATCTCGGTCGCGCTGCTCGGCCGCGTCGGCGCGCTTGACCTGGTCGCAGCGGACGTCGACCCGGATGCGGTGGACGTCGCCGCGGAGAACATCGGTGACCGGGGGATCGTCGTCCTGGGCGACCTGTTCGCGCCGTTGCCGGAGCGCCTCCGCGGAGCCGTCGACGTCGTCGCGGTGAACGCGCCGTACGTGCCGTCCGGGGCACTGTCGACCATGCCGGCCGAGGCGCGGGAGCACGAGCGGCTCGTCGCACTGGACGGCGGGCCCGACGGGCTCGACGTGCACCGACGGGTGGCGGCGGGAGCGGGGGAGTGGCTCCGGCCGGGCGGCGCGGTCGTCATCGAGGTGTCGTCCGACCAGGCGCCGGTGTCGGCGGCGGTGTTCGAGGGTGCCGGCTTCACCGTGACGATCGAGTCCGACGCACAGGTCGACGGCACGTGCATCGTCGCGGAGCTGCCCGTCTGACGCCCGCGCCGCGGTACCGTCTCGGCGTGCAGTACTCGTACACACCACCGACCGCAGCGGAGTTCCGGGCCCTGTACGACGAGACCGGGTGGGGTGCGTGGGACCTCGAGCGGTTCGACCGGGCCCTGGCGGGCAGCTGGGTGGTGTGCAGCGCGCGGGACGAGGTGGGTCGTCTGGTCGGGATCGGGCGTCTCATCAGCGACGGCGCCCTGCACGCCTTCGTCACCGAGATGATCGTGTCGGAGGGCGTCCGCGGGAAGGGCGTCGGCGGCGAGGTCCTCGCCCGGCTCGTCGCCGAGGCACGGCGACGCGGTGTCGAGGACGTGCAGCTCTTCGCAGCGCGGGGCCGAGCCACCTTCTCCGAACAGCACGGCTTCGTCCGCCGGCACGAGGACGGACCGGGCATGGACCTCGACACGGCCCTCGCGACGGCCGCGACCGGCGGGTGGGGCGACGGTGACGCGAGCGCTGTCGGCGGTGGTGGCAGCGGCGACGGCGGCCGCAACGGCGATGGCCCGGTCAGCCGGCGCTGACCTGCACCGTGTGCCATCCGGTGGCGCCGTTCGGGGCCGGCTGCCGCTCCACGCTCGTCTGCACCTGGCCGTCGGCGCTGACCGCCCGGACCCGGATGGTGTGCGAGCCCGCCTCCGGCGTCCAGCGGAGCACCCACTGCCGCCAGGTGTCTGCCGAGACGGAGTCCGCGAGCTCTGCGTCCTGCCACTCGCCGTCGTCGAAGCGCACCTGCACCGCCTTCACCCCGGTGTGCGGCTGCCAGGCGACGCCGGCGACGGCGACCTGCTGTCCGGCGGTCAGCGAGGTGCCGCCCCGAGGAGTGTCGATGCGTGACTCGAGCTTCACCGGTCCGCGTTCCGACCAGCCCCGTGGGGTCCAGTACCCCTGGGCGTCGGCGAAGCGAGTGACCTCGAGCTCGGTGACCCACTTCGTCGCGGAGACGTAGCCGAAGAGTCCGGGGACCACCATCCGCACCGGGAAACCGTGCTCGGCGGGGAGCGGCTCCCCGTTCATCCCGATCGCCAGCAGTGCGGCCGTGCCCTCGTCCTGCAGCACGTCGAGCGGTGTCCCCGCGGAGAACCCGTCGATGCTGCGCGAGAGCACCATGTCGGCGCCGTCCTGCACCCCCGCTCGGGCGAGCAGTTCCCGGATCGGGTAGCCCAGCCACAGCGCGTTGCCGATGAGGTCGCCGCCGACCTCGTTCGACACACAGCTGAGCGTGGCCATGTGCTCCTGCAGGGGAAGCGCGAGGAGCTCGTCCCAGGTCAGCTCGACCTCGCGGTCGACGGCGCCGTGGATGCGGAGCGTCCAGTCGGCCGGATCGATCGACGGGACCCGGAGCGCCGTGTCGATGCGGTAGAAGTCGGTGTTCGGGGTGACGTAGGGCGTGATCCCGTCGACGTCGAGCGACGCGCCGGACGGGACGGCCGGAGCGGTCGTCGCGGCGCGGGGGAGCCGGACAGCGCGTCGTGCGGCCGCCGCAGCCTGCATCGCCGCCGTTCCGGCTCGCGACGCGCCGCCGAGGACGATCGCCGCCGCGGCGGCCGTCGCGCTCCACACCAGGAAGGCGCGTCGTTCGGTCGCCGCGGGGCGCGGCGAGGCCGACGGTACGGCGGCCGCGGCCTCCCACCGGCGGAGTCGACGCAGGAGCACGCGGAGCACGACGATCGCTGCGGCGACGCCGAGCACCGTCGGGGCGCCGTCCCAGGTGCCGCTGCCCGAGCGGGTGGTGACGGCGACGAGCGCGAGGACCGCACCGGCCGCGAGGACGAGTGCCCCGAACG
>CAJYIG010000283.1 GCA_913774725.1 uncultured Curtobacterium sp.
GAGCGACGCCGCGGTGCGGAGCACGTGGGCGACGAGGGGCAGGCCGGCGAGGCGGTGCAGCACCTTGGGGGTGGACGACTTCATGCGCGTGCCCTGCCCGGCGGCGAGGACGACGACGGCGATCCGCTGGTCGGTCATGCACCCATCCTGGCGCATGCGAGCCGACCGGGCGCTCCGCGCACTCCGGGCGCGCGGACCCGGAGCTCCCCGGCCGCTCCGACCGGAGCACTACGCGCGTGCGGGCTCCCGCTGCACGAACGCCATGAGCACGAGCCCCGCGACGAGCACCACGACCACACCGATGATCCCGAACCGCGTCGACCCGCCGATCGTCACCGCGATGCCGAACAGCGCCGGCGCCAGGAAGGACGCCGCCCGCCCGGTCGTCGCGTACAGGCCGAAGAGCTCGCCCTCGCGCCCCGGGGTGGCGAGCCGCGCCAGGTACGCCCTGGACGACGACTGCACGGGCCCGACGAAGATCGCGAGCGTGAGGCCGAGCACCCAGAACCCGGCCGTGGCGTTCCCGATGAGGAACACCCCGATGCCGGTGAGCGCGAGCCCGACGAGCGACACGGTGATGACCGCCCGCGAGCCGAACCGGTCGTCGAGTCGCCCGGACGCGAAGGTCGCGACGCCGGCCACGACGTTCGCCGCGATCGCGAAGAGGATCACCTGCGACGGGCTGAACCCGAAGACCTGCGCGGCGACGATGCCGCCGAAGGTGAACACCGCGCCGACGCCGTCGCGGAACACGGCGCTCGCGAGCAGGAAGACCAGGACGTTCCGACGCTCGCGCCAGAGCCGGGCGACGTGCCGGCCGAGGTCGCGGTAGGCGCCAAGCAGCCCGCCGGTGCGGGAACGGTCCGGCGCTGCCTCGGGCACGGTCAGGAAGAGCGGGACCGAGCTGACCGCGAGCCACACCGCGGCGATGCCGATCGCGACCCGGACGTCCCACGACCCGTCCGCGACGGTCGACGGCAGCTGCAGGAGTCCGGCGACCCCCGCGGAACCGAAGTCCTGGATGCAGAGCAGGAGCAGGACGACGAGCAGCACGATCCCGCCGAAGTACCCGGCCGCCCACCCGACCGCCGACACCCGCCCGGTCTGCGGCCCGGACGCCACCTGGCCGAGCATCGCGTTGTAGCCGACGGTGGCGACCTCGTACGCGACGGTCCCGATGCCGAGGAGCGCCGCGCCGAGCACCAGGTACGGCTGCTGCGGCGCGACGAACACCATCGCCCCGATCGACAGGGCGACGCCGATCGTGCCGATGAGCACCGACCGACGGCGGTGGCCGGAGGAGTCCGCGAGCCGGCCCACCGCGGGCGCGACGAGCGCGACGACGATCCCGGCGAACGTCAACGCCGTCGAGACGGTCGCCGCGTTGTGCGCGAGCTCCCGCTCGACCGCCTGCGCCGCGGCCGACGACGAGTCCTCGGCCGCGACGAGCCGTGGGTCGACGAACGCACGGCTCGCCAGGTACGTGCTGAAGACGAACGTGGTGACGACCGCGGTGAACGCCGAGGACCCCCAGTCCCAGAGCGCCCAGGACACGAGTGCCCGCCGGTCGGTGCGCTGCGGCACTGCCGCCGCCGGTGTCGCGGTCATGGCCGAACCGTAGCGCGTCCCGGTGACCGGGCGGTGGCGCCGTCCCGTCCCGTGCTCGCTGCCCCGGTCCGGCTGGGATCGCCGCGGCCTGCGCGCGGTCCCGACGCGACGCCGGTGGGGACCACGTGACGGACGGGAGGCTCGGCACCCGCCGGCACCGCGCCTCCCGCCCGCCGACCGGTCACCCGACGGCGCGACCCGCGTCGCGCACGTCGGCCGACGGCATCACTCGCCCGCGGGGATCCCGTTCGGGTAGACCACCGACTTGAGCGAGGCCGGGTCGGTGTCGCTCTCGAGCGCCTCGCGGACGTCGTCGAGGCCGAAGCGCCCGGTGACGAGCGCGTCGAGGTCGACCTGGCCGGACGCGACCAGATCGATCGCGACCGGCCACGTGTTCGTGTAGCGGAAGATGCCGGTGACCGTCACCTCGAGGTTCTGGATGTGCTCGACCGGCAGCACCATCTCGGAGTTGCCGAGCCCGACGAGCACGGCGGCACCCGCCGGTCCGACCGCCTTGATGCCGTCGGACACGGCGCGGGGCGCACCGCTGGCGTCGATGAACGCGTCGACGGGGACGATGTCCGACGTGACGTCCACCGCGACGGGGTCGACGGCCTCGGTCGCACCGAAGGACAGCGCCCGTTCCCGGCGCTCGGGGACGAGGTCGCTGACGACGACACGGCTGGCGCCGAACGCGCGGGCGACCTGCGCGCAGATGACGCCGATCGGACCGGCGCCGGCGATCAGGACGCTGGAGCCGGGGACGATGCCGGCCTTCCGTGCGGCGGCGATGCCGACGGACAGCGGTTCGAGCAGCGCGCCGGCCTCGAAGGACACCGTGTCGGGCAGGGTGTGCGCGAACTCGGCCTCGATCGTGACGTACTCGGCGAACGCGCCGTCGACCGGGGGCGTCGCGTAGAAGCGCATCTGCGGGCAGAGGTTGTAGCGGCCGGCCAGGCACTGCGCGCAGCGGTGGCAGGGGCGCTGGGGTTCGACGGCGACGCGCTCCCCGACCCGGCCGGGGTCGACGCCCTCGCCGACGGCGGCGATCGTCCCGGAGAGCTCGTGGCCGAGGACGAGGGGCTCCTCGACGACGAAGTCGCCGATGCGGCCGTGGCGGTAGTAGTGCACGTCGGAGCCGCACACGCCGACGGCGGCGACGCGGACGAGGACGTCACCCGGATCGACCTCGGGGACCGGGCGGTCCTCGATCGTCAGGTCCTCGGTGCCGAGCAGGACGCTCGCGCGCTGGGTGTCGGAGGTGGTGCTCATGCGGATCTCGCTTCCTCGACCGCGTCCTCGCGGTCGGTCGTGGAGTGGTCGGTGTCGGTCGCGGGCGTCGCCGCGTCGGTCGTGCCGGCTGCGGTCGCGCCGGTCGCGGTCGCGCCGGTCGCGGTGGTCGGGATCGCGGTGGGGACCGCGCCGTCGCGGAGCAGGTCGGCGAACCCGAGCTCGGCAGCACCGCGGACCAGGACGTCCCGCCCGAGCTCGGCGGGCACGATGCGCAGTCGGTCGGTCATCGCCGCCATCGTCTGCGCCCGCACGTCGTCCTCGACGCGGCCCCCGACGTGCCCGAGCAGCACCCCGAGGAACCCGCCGAGCACGACCACCTCGGGGTCGACGGTGTGGATGGCGTTCCGGATCGCCGTCGCGAGCGCGGTCACCTGCCGGTCGACGACCCGCTCGAACGCATCGTGCCCCTCGGCGAGCGCCGCGGCGAGGGCGTCGAGGTCGTCGGGCGCGGTGCCGGTCACGGCGGTCAGGGCATCGCGGGACGCCTCGGTCTCCAGGCACCCGACGGCACCGCAGTGGCAGCGGACGCCGTTCGCCGCGACGAAGGTGTGCCCGAGCTCGCCCGCGTACCCGTCCGCTCCGCTGAACGGTCGGCCGGCGCTGACGATCCCGCCGCCGATGCCGCTCGCGCCGCCGTTCAGGTACACGAGGTCGTCGACGCCGCGCGCGCTGCCGTAGAGCCGCTCCGCCCACGCGCCGAGGTTCGCGTCGTTCGCGGCGCGGACCGGCAGCCCGAGACGCTCGGCGAGGGGGCCGGCGAAGGGCTCGTCCCGCCAGCCGAGGTGCGGGGCGTCGCGGACGACCCCGTCCTCGACCCGCACGATGCCCGGGACGGCGACGCCGATCCCGACGAGCCGCAG
>CAJYIG010000284.1 GCA_913774725.1 uncultured Curtobacterium sp.
TACCGGGCGTTCCGCGGCCGCGATGCCGAGGTCGGGCCGCTGCTGCGGCGCCGCGGGCTCGAGTAGCGCGGCGGCGCCGCGCGGCGCCACGCGGCGCGGCGCCGCGCCGCGTGGCGCGATCGAACCAGGTTCCCGACATCGAACCAGCGGCTGAGGCTGGTTCGATGTCGGATTCGTGGTTCGATCACCCGCCCGCACGCCCGCCCACTCCCCGCACGCGGTGACGGCCCGGCCCCCACGCGGGGACCGGGCCGTCGGCCGGCGAGCGTCGGACGCTACGCCGACTTCTCCACGCGCTTCGCACTGGGCCGCGGGACGATCGTCGGCGCCGCGTTCTCGAGCACGGACTCACGGGTGATCACGACGCGCGCGACGTCGTCGTCCGAGGGGACGTCGAACATCACCGGGCCGAGGACCTCTTCGAGGATCGCCCGGAGCCCGCGGGCACCGGTCTGCCGCAGCACGGCGAGGTCCGCGATGGCCTCGAGCGCACCGCGGTCGAACTCGAGCTCGACCCCGTCGATCGCGAACATCCGCTGGTACTGCTTCACGAGCGCGTTCTTCGGCTCGGTCAGGATCTGCATCAGCGCTGCCTGGTCGAGCTGCGACACGGTCGTCACGACCGGCAGGCGCCCGATGAACTCGGGGATGAGTCCGAACTTGTGCAGGTCCTCGGGCAGGACGTCGGCGAACAGGTCCTGCTGGTCGAGCGGGCTGTGCAGCGGAGCACCGAACCCGATCCCCCGCTTGCCGACGCGCGACGACACGATGTCCTCGAGCCCGGCGAACGCACCGGCCACGATGAACAGCACGTTCGTCGTGTCGATCTGGATGAACTCCTGGTGCGGGTGCTTCCGACCGCCCTGCGGCGGGACCGATGCCGTCGTGCCCTCGAGGATCTTGAGCAGTGCCTGCTGCACGCCCTCGCCTGAGACGTCGCGGGTGATCGACGGGTTCTCCGCCTTGCGCGCGATCTTGTCGACCTCGTCGATGTAGATGATGCCGGTCTCGGCACGCTTGACGTCGTAGTCGGCGGCCTGGATCAGCTTGAGCAGGATGTTCTCGACGTCCTCGCCCACGTAGCCGGCCTCGGTCAGCGCGGTGGCGTCGGCGACGGCGAACGGTACGTTGAGCCGCTTGGCCAGGGTCTGCGCCAGGTAGGTCTTGCCGCAGCCGGTCGGGCCGATGAGCAGGATGTTCGACTTCGCGATCTCGACGTCGCCACGGTCCTCGGCAGCGGTGATCTGCCCCTGTGCCCGGATGCGCTTGTAGTGGTTGTAGACGGCCACGGCCAGGGCGCGCTTCGCCGGGTCCTGCCCGATCACGTACTCCTGCAGGAAGTCGAAGATCTCGCGGGGCTTGGGCAGTTCGAAGTCGCCGCTCGTGGTGTCCTCGCCCGCTTCGGCGAGGCGCTCCTCGATGATCTCGTTGCACAGCTCGACGCACTCGTCGCAGATGTACACCCCCGGTCCGGCGATGAGCTGCTGGACCTGCTTCTGGCTCTTGCCGCAGAAGGAGCACTTCAGCAGGTCAGCGCTCTCCCCGATGCGTGCCATGTCGGTGCCCTCCTTGGATGACCGGTCCGGTCGGCCGATGCAGGCTGGTGACCCGCCCGATGTGATCGACTCTAACCGCATCCGGTGACAGCCACCGCGACGCCGCCCGGCCTGTCCCCGCCCGTTCGCCCAGGGCGTGCACACCTGGTACCGTTGCCCCGTTCCTCTACAAGTTGTAGAAAACCGGAAGGACCCCATGACGAAGCGCCTCGCCCTCCTCGCCACCGGAACCCTCGGCGTCACCGCCGCGATCGTCCTCGGCACCGCGGCGGCCGCCAGCGCGCACGTCGAGGCCGACGCGACCTCGACTGCGGCGAACTCGTACACCACGGCGACCTTCTCGGTCCCGCACGGCTGCGACGGCTCCCCCACGACCAAGCTCGTCTTCCAGGTGCCCGAGTCCGTCATCGAGGTCACGCCGACCGTGAACCCGAACTGGACGATCACGAAGGCCACCGAGCCGTACACGGCCCCGTCGAGCAGCGCCGCGAGCGACGAGGAGTCCGAGCCCGGCGCCGAGCGCGTCACGAGCGTCACCTACACCGCGAAGACCCCGCTCCCCGCCGACGAGCGCGACACCTTCTCGCTGTCGTTCTCGCTGCCCGACGGCAAGCCCGGCGACCGCGTCTCCTTCCCCGTCGTGCAGACCTGCGAGCAGGGCTCGACCGACTGGGACCAGGTCCAGGAGAGCGGGAAGGCCGAGCCCGAGCACCCCGCGCCGTCGATCGTCCTGACCGCCGCCAGCTCGGCGAGCGGTGACGACGACGACGCCACCGCCGCGACCGCGAGCGACACCACGACCACCGCGGCGCAGCCAGACCTCGTCGGTCGGTTCCTCGGCCTCGGCGGCCTGGTGGTCGGAGCGGTCGGCCTGGTCGTCGCCGTCGCCGCCACCCGCCGCCGGGACGCAACGAAGTGACCCGTCGCGCACGTCCGACGGGCAGCCGTCGGTCCGACGAGGCCCGCCGCTCGGCCTGGAGGCCCGTGGCTGCGACCGCCGCGACCCTCGCCGTCGCGGGCGGTGCGGTCCTCGGGCTCGCCGCCCCCGCCAGCGCGCACAACTACCTGGTGTCCTCGACCCCGGCGGTCGGTGGGACCCTGACCGAGCTGCCGGACCGCTTCGACATCACCACGAACGACCGGCTGCTGGCGATCGGCGGGTCGGACTCGGGGTTCGCCTTCCGGGTGATCGGCCCCGACGGGCGGTACCACGAGGACGGCTGCGTCTCCGTCGACGGTCCCTCGATGACCACGAAGGCGGCCCTCGGCGAGTCGGGGAAGTACGAGGTCGAGTGGCAGATCGTCTCCGCCGACGGCCACACCGTCTCCGACCGGTACGACTTCACGTGGAAGGCGCCGACGGGCTTCTCCCCCGACCGCGGCACGGCGGCGCCGGCGACCTGCACGACCGGCAACGGCAGCGGCTCACGGTCCGACGCGGGGTCAGGCGCGGGGTCCGGCGCACCCGACGCCGCGGCCGGTGACACCGGCGGCGACTCGAGCGCGACCGACGCCCTGTTCATCGGTGCCGGCGGCATCGTGCTCGCCGGCGTCGTCGTGGCGGTCCTGCTGCTGCTCCGACGCCGACCGGCCGCACCGGCGACCGACGACCACGACGAGGACTGACGCTCCCGTCGGGAACCAGGTTCCGGACACCACACCACGTGGGAGCGCGGTGCCGTGTCCGGAACCTGGTTCCGCGAGCTCCGCGCGGACACGACGAAGGCCCCGCACCGATGGGTGCGGGGCCTTCGCGCGTGCAGCGCTACTTGTCGAGCGCCGGCAGGTTCTTGCGGCTCGTGAGGACCTGGTCGATCAGGCCGTACTCCAGAGCTTCCTCGGCGGACATGATCTTGTCGCGCTCGATGTCGTTGTTGACCTGCTCCGGCGTGCGGTTCGAGTGCTTCGACAGCGTCTCCTCGAGCCAGGTGCGCATGCGGAGGATCTCCGCCGCCTGGATCTCGATGTCCGACGCCTGACCGCCACCCTGCTGGGTCGCCGGCTGGTGGATGAGCACGCGGGCGTTCGGGAGCGCCAGACGCTTGCCGGGCGTACCGGCGGCGAGGAGCACCGACGCCGCCGAGGCAGCCTGTCCGAGGCAGACCGTCTGGATCTGCGGACGGATGTACTGCATCGTGTCGTAGATCGCCGTCATCGCGGTGAACGAGCCACCGGGCGAGTTGATGTACATGACGATGTCGCGGTCCGGGTCCATCGACTCGAGCACGAGCAGCTGGGCCATGACGTCGTCGGCCGACGCGTCGTCGACCTGCACGCCGAGGAACACGATGCGGTCCTCGAAGAGCTTCGCGTACGGGTCCTGACGCTTGAAGCCGTAGGCCGTGCGCTCCTCGAAGCTGGGGAGGATGTAGCGATCGGACGGAGCCGGGACGTTCTGCGCGCCACCGAGCATGGGGAGGTGCATTCTCGTTTCCTTCTCTTCGGTGGTGGTCAGTTGGACTCGGGCTCGGCAGCCGCGGTCGGCGTCTCGCCGTCGCCCACGGTGCCGCCGCCGCCGACGACCTCGTTCGAGGACGCGCGGAGGTGGTCGACGAAGCCGTACTCGAGGGCTTCCTGCGCCGTGAACCAGTTGTCGCGGTCGTTGTCCTTGAGGATCTGCTCGATCGACTTGCCGGTCTGCTCGGCCGTGAGCTCCGCCATGCGCTGCTTCATGTCGAGGATGACCTTGGCCTGCGTCTGGATGTCGGCAGCGGTGCCGCCGAAGCCACCGGACGGCTGGTGCAGGAGCACGCGGGCGTTCGGGGTGATGTAGCGCTTGCCCGGCGTGCCCGACGAGAGCAGGAACTGCCCCATCGAGGCCGCGAGACCGATGCCCACGGTGACGATGTCGTTCGGCACGAACTGCATCGTGTCGTAGATCGCCATGCCCGCGGTGATCGAGCCACCGGGCGAGTTGATGTAGAGGTAGATGTCCTTCTCAGGGTCCTCGGCGGCGAGCATCAGCAGCTTCGCTGCGATCTCGTTCGAGTTCTCGTCGCGGACCTCAGAGCCGAGCCACACGATCCGGTCTCTCAGAAGGCGGTCAAAAACACTGGGGTTCAGTGTCGCTTCGGCCATGGAAAAGCTCCCGTTCAGTTGTCGCTTGATGTCGAACTTATCGGGTGCAACGCGGCAGTTCGCGCCTGTTCGCTGTGGGCGGTGCGTTGGCGCGGGAAGTGCGCAGACGACGGACGGGAGGCACGGTGCCAGCTGGCACCGTGCCTCCCGTTAGATCGGAAGAGCACACGTCTGAACTCCAGTCACTGGAGC
>CAJYIG010000285.1 GCA_913774725.1 uncultured Curtobacterium sp.
GGCCATCACGTTCAGGTAGTACATGTCGTAGCCCGGTGCGGCGACCGCGGGACCGTGCCAGCCGTACGGCACCAGGACGACGTCGCCGGTGCGGACCTGACGGAACTCGTCGATGGGCCGGTCGTCCGACGCGTACGTGCGGTGCAGCGCGAAGGGCTCGGCGCCGGCGGGGGCGTCCACACCGCGGGCCACGTCGACCTCGTAGTAGTAGATCTCCTCGAGGTTCGACTCCTCGCCGTCACGGTGCCTGTCGTGCTTGTGCGGCGGGTACGACGACCAGTTGCCGGCGGGGGTGATCACCTCGCACACGATGAACTCCGCCGCGTCGAGCGCTGCCGGCGTCCCGAAGTTGTGCACCTGTCGGCTGGACCGTCCGGCGCCACGCAGTTCGACGGGTACGTCGCCGCGGGCGACGTACATGCTTGGCTTGACCGTCTCGGTGGGCGCCTCGGCGACGGCGACACGGCCGGAACCGGTGATCGTCGCGGCGGTGCCGGAGCCGAGGTACAGGACGTCGGTCGGTCCCTCGAAGACGCTGGCGCGTCCGTCGAGGGTCTGCGTGGTGTCGTCGTACGACACGGTGAAGCTGCCGGCGAGCGGCACGACGAGTCGTTCGACCGCGTCGGCCGGGAGGCGCAGCTCGCCGCCGTCGGTGAGCGTTCCGGTCCGCAGACCGGTGTGCACCCACCCCTCGACGCGTCCGTCGACCACGTCGGTCCAGCCGTCCTCCGGACGGCTCCCCGCGCGGATGAACCAGTTGTCGTTCGACATGCTCGTGCTCGCGTCCCCGATCAGGAGTTCGACGGGAAGCCGAGGTCGACGCCGCCGTGCGTGGCCGGGTCGAGCCAGCGCGACGTGATCGCCTTCTGCCGGGTGAAGAAGCTGACGCCGTCGGCGCCGTACGCCTTGTGGTCGCCGAACAGCGAGTTCTTCCACCCGCCGAACGAGTAGTAGGCCACGGGCACCGGGATCGGGACGTTGATGCCGATCATCCCGACCTGCACGTCACGCTGGAACCGACGGGCCGCCCCGCCGTCGTTCGTGAAGATCGCGGTGCCGTTGCCGAACGCGCCGGAGTTGATGAGCTCGAGGCCCTCGTCGTAGGACTGCACACGGACGACCGACAGTACCGGGCCGAAGATCTCCTCGGTGTAGACCCGGCTCGTCGTCGGCACCCGGTCGATCAGGGTCGGGCCGAGCCAGAAGCCGTTCTCGTCGCCGTCGGGCCGGACGGTGCGGCCGTCCACCACGACCTCGGCGCCGTCCTGCTCGGCGACCTCGATGTACGAGGCGACCTTGTCGCGGTGCTGCTCGGTGACGAGCGGACCCATGTCGCAGCCGCGGCGTCCGTCACCGATGCGCAGCGTCGCCGCGCGCTCGCGGATCTTCGCGACGAGCTCGTCGGCCACCGGCTCGACGGCGACGACGACCGAGATCGCCATGCAGCGCTCGCCGGCGGAGCCGAAGCCCGCGTTGATCGCGTTGTCCGCGACGAGGTCGAGGTCCGCGTCCGGCAGTACCAGCATGTGGTTCTTCGCCCCGCCGAGGGCCTGGACGCGCTTGCCGTGCTTCGTCCCGGTCTCGTACACGTACTGGGCGATCGGGGTCGAGCCGACGAACGAGATCGACTCGACGTCCGGGCTCGTGAGGAGTCCGTCGACCGCGGCCTTGTCGCCGTTGAGCACGGTGAAGACGCCGTCGGGCAGGCCCGCCTCCTGGAACTTCCGCGCGAGCCAGATCGCCGCGGACGGGTCCTTCTCGCTCGGCTTCAGGACGACGGTGTTGCCGGCCGCGATCGCGATCGGCAGGAACCACAGCGGGACCATCGCCGGGAAGTTGAACGGCGAGATGATGCCCACGACGCCGAGCGGCTGGCGGATCGAGTACACGTCGATGCCGGTCGAGACCTGGTCGGAGAACTCGCCCTTCATCAGCGACGGGATGTTCGTCGCGAGCTCGACCACCTCCTGCCCGCGGGCGATCTCCCCCAGGGCGTCGTCGATGACCTTGCCGTGCTCGCTCGTGATGATCTCGGCGAGCTCGGCCTTGTCGCGGTTCAGGACCTCGCGGAACGCGAAGAGGATCTGCTGCCGCTTGGCGAGCGAGAGGTTGCTCCATGCCGGGAACGCCGCCTTGGCGCTCGCGATCGCCCGCTGGATCTCGGCCTCGTCGGCGAGGGCGACCTGCTTCGTGGCGACGCCGAGCGCCGGGTCGTAGACCGGCGCCGTCCGACCGGAGGCCGACGCGACGTGCTCGCCGTCGATCCAGTACCCGACCGTCGTCGTGCCGGTGTCGGTGCCGGTGCCGGTGTTGGTCTCGGTGCCGCTGCTGGTCTCGGTGCTGGTGGTCATGCGTTGCTTCCTTCCGGGACGGACGTGTCCAGGGTGGTGGACGGGGCAGGTGAGTCGGGGTGATCGCGAGTCGGTGTGGAGGACTCGTCCCGTGCCTCCCGGCTGTGGACGAGTGCGGACGCGACGTCGACCGCGGTGGCGACGTCACCGTCCTGCGGGTAGAGCAGGGTGCGGCCGACGACGAGCCCGCGGACCCCGGGCAGGGCGAGCGCGTCGGCCCACGTGGCGTAGGTCTCGTCGGGGCTGCCCGACGGGTCGCCGCCGAGCAGGAGCGTCGGCAGGGTGGTCGCGGCCATCACCCGCGCCATGTCGTCGACGACCGGGATCTTCAGCCAGCTGTAGGCGCTCGACTCCCCCAGGCCCGCGGCGATCGCCATCGAGGTGATCACGGCGTCGGCGCTCAGGTCGTTGACGACCCGGCCGTCGCGCCACGAGGACATGAACGGTTCGAGCATGATCGGCAGCTGCAGCGCGGCCGCCTCGGTCACGGCGCGCGCGGTCGCCTCGAGCGTCGGGGCGGTGCCGGCGTCGTCGAGCGCGACCCGGACGAGCAGCTTCGCGAAGTCGAGCCCGGCGTCCTTGATCGCCCGGGCGGAGTACGCGGTGTATCGGTCGTCGAGCTCGAAGGAGGCCCCGCGCAGGCCGCCGCGGTTCATCGAGCCGACGACGACCTTGCCGTCGAGCGCCCCGAGGAGCGCCAGGTCCTCGAGGACGTCCGGCGTGCCGAGGACCCCGTCGACGCCCGGCCTGCCGAGGGCCCTGACGAGGCGCTCGAGCAGGTCGTAGCGGTCGGCCATCGCCGAGGCGTCGTCGCGGACGGCGAGCGCACCACGGGCGGGGTGGTCGGCGGCCACGATGAACAGCTTGCCGTCGTCGGCGAGCAGCGGGCGGCGGGTCCGGGTCCGCAGGACCTCGGCCACCCGCTCCGGCGACCCGGCGCGCAGGTCCCGCAGCCGGGCGAAGTCGGCGGGGCTGATCTCAGGCATCGATGCCCTCCTTCGTGGTCGCCTGCGCCGGGTTCGTACGCAGGAACTCGTCGATCTCGTCGCTCGTCGGCATCGCGGTCGAGCACTCGAACCGGGTGGCGACGATGGCACCGGCCGCGTTCGCGAACGCGAGGGTGCGGTCGAGGCTCCAGCCCTGCAGCAGGCCGTGCACGAGCGCCCCGCCGAACCCGTCGCCGGAGCCGAGCCCGTTGACGACGTCGATGGTGTGCGGCCGGTACTCGACGGTCTCGTCGCGGGTCTTCGCCAGGACGCCCTTCGGCCCCTGCTTGACGATCGCCACCTCGACACCGCGGTCGAGCAGGGCGTCGGCGGCGCGGACGGGGTCGGTCTCCCCCACCGCGACCTCGCACTCCTCGCGGTTGCCGACGGCGACGGTGGCGTGCTCGAGGGCGACGGCGACCTCGCGCGTCGCCGCTGCGGGGTTCGACCAGAACATCGCCCGGTAGTCGAGGTCGAGCACGGTGTGCAACCTCGTGGGGGCCGTCGACGCGCTCCGCGCCGCGTACGCCGCGTGGTGGGCGCTGCGGCTCGGTTCCTCGCTGAGTCCCGTCACGGTCGTCCAGAACACCCGGGTCCGCTCGATCGCGTGGAGCGGCAGGGACTTCGTCGTGATCATCAGGTCCGGCGCCTTCGGGGCCCGGTAGAAGTAGAGCGGGAAGTCGTCCGGCGGGAAGATCTCGCAGAAGGCCACGGGGGTGTTCAGCCCCTCGACCGTCTCGACGAAGTCGTTCGCGACGCCGAACTCGGGCAGGGTGCGCGCGATGTACCGGCCGAACGGGTCGTTCCCCGTGCGGGTGATCACCGCTGCGTCGGCGCCGTGCCTGGCCGCGGCGATCGCGACGTTGGTCGCGCTGCCCCCGACCGACTTCGAGAAGGTCGTGACGTCCTCGAGCGGGCCGGTCTGCTGCGGGTAGACGTCGACGCTGACGCGTCCCATCGTGATCACGTCGTGGACGTGGGGAGCTTCGTTGGTCATGCGACGCGAGGACCTTCCGTGCGGCTTCATCGGCGGACGAGCACGACTGTACACGGAGTTTGCCCTAATGTCAGTACATGGATCGGCTCGGTCGGACTCCCGGCCGGGAGGCGCGTGTCGGTGGGACCTGCCACAGTCACGACATGCAGATCCTCGCCCTGGTCATCGGCCTCGTCCTCGGCATCGCCGTCGGTGCCGTCGTCGCGTGGTCGCTCGCCCGTTCGCGCGCCGGCGTCGACGCCGCCGCCGCCCGGGCGACCGCCGACGCGCTGCGTGCGCAGCTCGACTCCGTGCGCGCCGACGCCGAGGAACGGCTCGACGCCCAGGACGCGCAGTACCGCCGCCAGGTCGACTCCCTCGAGCGTCGGGCCGCCGAACTCGAGCACCTCGTGCAGCGCATGCACGGCGCCGACGCGGCACGGACCCAGGGCGAGTCGAAGGTGCTGTCGGCGCTCAGCCCCGTCGCGCAGACGCTCGACCAGATGCGGGCGAAGATCGCCGAACTCGAGCAGTCGCGGACCGAGCAGTACGGCGCCCTGTCCGCCCAGCTGCGGTCCGCCGCCGAGTCCGAGGAACGGCTCCGCGCCACTGCCGACACGCTCGCGAGCGCCCTGTCGTCGAACAGCACCCGCGGCGTGTGGGGCGAGACGCAGTTGCGGAACGTGGTCGAGGCCGCCGGGCTCCTCGAACGGGTCGACTTCGACGTGCAGTCCTCGGTGACGACGGCCGCCGGCACTGCCCGACCGGACATGGTCGTGCACCTGCCCGGGGGCAAGACGATCGCGGTCGACGCGAAGGTCCCCTTCAGCGCCTACCTGCAGGCGGCGGAGATCCCGGCGAGCGCGACCGGGGCCGAGGGTGCCCGGCGCGACCAGCTCATCGCGCAGCACGTCAAGGCGCTCCGCGCGCACGTCGACGCCCTGGCCGCGCGGGAGTACTGGACGGGCTACGACGCCTCGCCCGAGCTGACGATCGCGTTCATCCCGTCCGAGTCGCTGATCTCGAGCGCGCTCGCCGCCGACCCGGGCCTGCTCGACCACGCCTTCCGGAAGCGGATCGCCCTGGCGTCACCGGTCACGCTGTGGTCGGTGCTCAAGACAGTGGCGTTCTCGTGGCAGCAGGACGTCGTCACCGCCGAGGCCCGGGAGCTCTTCCGGGCGTCGCGCGAGCTCTACGGACGCCTGGCGACGCT
Organism: uncultured Curtobacterium sp.; assembly: GCA_913774725.1. Classification (GTDB taxonomy): domain Bacteria; phylum Actinomycetota; class Actinomycetes; order Actinomycetales; family Microbacteriaceae; genus Curtobacterium; species Curtobacterium subtropicum. The sequence goes on from CAJYIG010000285.1 coordinate 5,527, forward strand.
CGGCGGACACGTCGACAAGCTCGGTCGGGCGATCCGGGGGTCGGTCGTCGACTACAACCGGTTCGTCGGGTCGCTCGAGCGCCAGGTGCTGCCGAGCGCCCGGCGCCTGTCGCTGCTCGACGAGTCGAAGGTGCTCGCCGACCCGGGGACGATCGACGACGAGCCGCGGCTGCTCACCGCGCCCGAGCTCGTCGGCGCCCTCGACGACGACTGACCCGGCGGCGCGGCGCCGAGCGCAGCTGCGCGGTCGCGGGCCCGCTCCCCGCGGGCGCGGCGGAGCGCCTCCAACGGCCGCGCCGGCCGCACGGCTGCCGCGCCCCAGTGCGGTCGCTTGCGCCGTCGCCGTCGCCGTCGCCGCACAA
>CAJYIG010000286.1 GCA_913774725.1 uncultured Curtobacterium sp.
CGGCCGAGTACCTCGACTACGTCCTGACCCGGGTGACGTTGCCCGGCTCGCTCTACCTCGGTCTCATCGCGCTCATCCCGCTGGCAGCACTGGCGCTGTTCGGCGCGAACCAGAACTTCCCGTTCGGTGGCGCGAGCATCCTCATCATCGTGGGTGTCGGTCTCGAGACCGTGAAGCAGATCGACTCGCAGCTGCAGCAACGTCACTACGAAGGGCTTCTCCGTTGAGCGCACGTCTCATCATCGTCGGACCTCCCGGAGCCGGGAAGGGCACCCAGGCCGGCCGCATCGCCGAGGGCTTCGGCGTCCCGGCGATCTCGACGGGTGACATCTTCCGCAAGAACGTCTCCGAGGGCACCCCGCTCGGTGTGCAGGCGAAGGCGATCATGGACGCGGGCAACTACGTGCCCGACGAGCTGACGAACGAACTCGTCAAGTCGCGCCTCGCCGAGTCCGATGCCGCGCAGGGCTTCCTGCTGGACGGCTACCCCCGGACGGTCGGTCAGGTCGAGTACCTCGATGCGCTGCTCGCCGAGCAGGGCACCGCGATCGACGCCGTCGTGCAGCTGGTCGCCGACCAGGACGCACTCGTTGCACGGCTCCTCAAGCGCGCCGAGGAGCAGGGCCGCAGCGACGACAACGAGGAGACGATCCGTCGTCGCCAGGAGGTCTACTCGGAGCAGACGGCCCCGATCGTGGCCGCCTACGCCGACCGCGGCCTCGTGGTCGACGTCGACGGGCTCGGCGGCATCGACGAGGTCGGCGACCGCATCCAGGCGGCGCTGTCGTCGCGCGGCCTCACCGCGGGCGTCTGATCCCGCTCGTGCGGCGCCGGAAGCCTTCGATCTACAAGTCGCCGGAGGAACTCCGCGCGATGGTCCGTCCCGGGCTGCTCACGGAGGCGGCGCTCACCGCGGTCCGCGCCGCGGTCCGTCCCGGGATCACGACGGGCGAGCTCGATGCGATCGCCGAGCGGACGATCCGCGACGGCGGCGGCGTGCCGAACTTCCAGCTCGTGCCGGGGTACCGGCACACGCTGTGCGTCTCGGTGAACGACGAGATCGTGCACGGGATCCCCGGTGACCGCGTGCTCGCGCCGGGCGACATCGTCTCGGTGGACGCCGGTGCCGAGGTCGACGGGTGGAACGGCGACAGCGCGTTCACGACGGTGCTCCCCGGGGGCGACGCCACGCTGACGACGGCCCGTCAGACGCTCTGCGACACCACGGAGCGCGCGCTCTGGCACGGCATCGCCGCGCTCGCGCACGCCCGCTCCCTCAACGAGGTCGGCGCGGTGATCGAGGACGCCATCGACGAGACGGGTGCCTGGGGCATCGTCGAGGACTTCACGGGACACGGGATCGGTCGGTCCATGCACGAGGACCCGCCCGTGTTCAACCACCGCGTCCGCGGTGGCGGTCCGGCGGTGAAGCCCGGGCTGGTCGTCGCGATCGAGCCGATGGTCACCGCAGGGACGATCGACAGCTCGACGGACGACGACGAGTGGACCATCCGCACCCTCGACGGTTCCGACGCGGCGCACTGGGAGCACTCGGTCGCCGTGCACGCCGACGGCATCTGGGTGCTCACCGCCTCCGACGGCGGTGCCTCCGGTCTCGTCCCGCTCGGCGTCACGCCGGTCCCCGTCCCGTAGGACCGCCCGCCCCCGCCGGTCGTGCGGTCCGGGCGTGCCCGTGCCCCCCCGTGCGGACCCGCCGCGCGTGCGCGCGTGCGTGGGTACGTCGTCCGTCCGGCCGGGAGGCTCGCCCCACCTCCGACCGTCGGCGCCCGCCCCGACGTCCGGACGCCCACGGCCGACACGGCTCCGCGGTCCGGCACCGGACCCGACGTCGCCCGGCAGTGACACGGTGCAGGACGACCCGATCGTGCACTCGCGTCGCGCGGACGGTCGCCCTCGACGGGCTCAGTTGCCGACGGTGCAGGTCTGCTCGGACGCGGACTGCCCCGAGATGCTCGAGGGCAGCGGCGTCGCCGACGGCGTCCCCGCGGAGCCGGCGGCAGCCGACGGGGCGCTCGACGCGGTACCGCCCGGAGCGGCTCCACCGGCAGCCGGCGCCTGGCTCGGCGACGCATCGCTCCCCGGTGTGCTGCCGGCGGTCGGCGACTCCTCGGACGCCCGGCCCGTGGTCGAGTCGCTGAGCGAGGTCTTGCGGTCCTGCTGCAGCACGACGTTGAGCTCGTGGGCGGCTGCCTCGTCGACGAGCACGTGTGCCGTGTCGGACGGGTCGTCGACGACCGGGTACTGCACGAACAGCATGTCCGAGGTGCTCATGCCCCGGAGCGTGGAGGCGAGCCCGACCAGGGTCCGTGTCTGCGCCAGGCCGTCCGACAGCGTCATGTTCGACAGCGCGGCCCCGGCCAGCTTGTACAGGGTGACCGGGTTCGACAGGGTGCCGTCCGACGTGACCTTCCGGAGCAGGGCCGACAGGAACACCTGCTGCGAGCTGATGCGGGCGAGGTCGCTGCCGTCGCCGACGCCGTGCCGGCTGCGCAGGAACGCCAGCGCGTCCTGCCCCTCGAGCGTGTGCTGCCCGGCGGCGAGCTGCAGGCCCGTGTACGAGTCGTCGATGGGCTTGGCGACGCAGACGTCGACGCCGCCCAGCGCGTTCGACATCTCGATGACGCCGTCGAACGTGATGAGGCCGGCGTAGGGGATGGTGAGCCCGGTCAGGTTCTCCACCGTGTCCACCGCGCAGGAGATCCCGCCGTGCCCGAGCGACTCGTTGATGAGCTCGCTGCTCGCCGCCGGGTACGAGGTGCCCGTCTCCGGGTTCGTGCACGCCGGGATCGGGACCTTCAGGTCGCGGGGGAAGCTGACCGCGGTGAGCTGCTGGTGGTCCTGGGAGATGTGCACGAGGATCGTGACGTCGTTCCGGGCGCCCTCGACGTTCTCGTCGGAGTCGAACTGACCCACGCGGGTGTCGCTGCCCAGGAGCAGGATGTTCGCCCCGCCCTGCATCGCGGTGATGTCGGCGGTCTTCGCGGTGTTCTGGTCGTCGGTGCTGAGCTCGACCGTGTGCGGGGCGCTGGCGAGCTGCGCGCCGGCGATGGCGGCGACGCTGGTCCCGCTCACCAGGACGACGGCGACCGCGGCGGCGACGAACCCCAGGAGCGTCCCCCATCCGCGACGGCGCGGCAGCCGGCCGTGGCGGGCGAGGGGGCGGCGGGGTGCATCAGGCACGTGGTCTCCGATCGGTTCTCCGGCGCAGCTACCGGGCGGTCAGCGACCGCCAGGCTACGGCGGTGGGCCCGGTGCGCAGCCGGGAAGCGACCGAGGATCCACTCTGGACCGTTCAGCCGGGTCCCCGACAGCCCCAGACGGAGGGACCTCCGCCGGGGCGGGACCGGCCAGCACTTGGCAATCTGCGCCTGATCCCATACGATTGATCTTTGGTGTGTCATGCCCTTCGGCGTGGCGCCCGACCCGCAGACCGGCTCGGGGATCACACCGGTAATCCAACCAAGCGACAGTGAGGCTATGGCCAAGAAAGACGGCGTCATCGAGATCGAGGGCTCGGTGCTCGAAGCTCTGCCCAACGCGATGTTCCGCGTTGAGCTGACCAACGGACACAAGGTCCTCG
>CAJYIG010000287.1 GCA_913774725.1 uncultured Curtobacterium sp.
ACCAGACCGGAGCGCACCACCACTGCGACCCGGACCCGCCCGCCACCACCTCGGACGAAGGGCGCATCTGATGGACGTGCTGTCGACCGTCTTCTCGTTCCAGGACTACGGCGAGCTGCTCGTGCTCGTCCAGAACTCGATCTGGGCCGGCGCGGTGCTCGGCATCGTCGGCGGGCTCATCGGGCCGTTCGTCGTCGCCCGGAACATGCCGTTCGCGGTGCACGGCATCTCGGAGCTGTCGTTCGCCGGGGCCAGCGCCGCCCTGCTGTTCGGCGTGAACGTCGTCACCGGGTCGCTCGTCGGCTCGGTCGTCGCCGCGCTGCTCATCGGGCTGCTCGGGTCCCGGGCCCGCGACCGGAACTCGATCATAGCCGTCCTCATGCCGTTCGGCCTCGGGCTCGGCATCCTGTGCCTCGCGCTCTACAAGGGTCGGGCGGCGAACAAGTTCGGGCTGCTCACCGGGCAGATCGTCTCGGTCGACAACCCGCAGCTGACCTCGCTGATCGTCGTCTCCGCGATCGTCGTCGTGACGCTCCTGGTGATCTGGCGCCCGCTGATGTTCTCGTCCGTCGACCCCGACGTCGCCGCCGCTGCAGGGGTGCCGGTGCGGACGCTCGCCATCGTGTTCATGCTCGCGCTCGGACTCGCCACCGCGGTGTCGGTGCAGATCGTCGGCGCGCTGCTGGTGCTCTCGCTGCTCGTCACCCCCGCCGCCGCCGCACTCCGCCTGACCTCGCACCCCGTGGTCGTGCCCGTGCTCTCGACGGTCTTCGCGGTCGTGTCGGTCGTGGGTGGCATCCTGCTCGCACTCGGCGGGGGACTGCCGATCAGCCCCTACGTCACGACGATCTCGTTCGTGATCTGGGTGGTCTGCCGCATCGTCGGCAGCCGCAGGGACCGGCGCGGACGCGAGCGCATCGCGGACCGCGAGCAGACCGACGGGGGCGGGTCGCGCCTCCAGACCGGGAACGACGCGTCGACCGACGCGACCCGCAGGGAAGGAGTCACCGCGTGAACGCCGTGCAGAAGCCGAAGCGGAACACCTGGCAGCGCGAGGCCGTGCGCAGCGCGCTGTCCGGCACCGAGGGGTTCGTCAGCGCGCAGGCGCTCCACCAGCACCTGCGGGACGGCGGATCCACGATCGGACTGGCCACCGTGTACCGGGCGCTCGCCGACCTGGCGACCGAGGGTGACGCGGACTCGCTGCAGCAGGACGGCGAGTCGCTGTACCGGGCCTGCACGACCGACGTGCACCACCACCACCTGATCTGCCGGAACTGCGGCCGCACGGTCGAGATCGAGGCCGACCCGGTCGAGCGGTGGGCGCAGGAGGTGGCGGCCGCGAACGGCTTCACCAACGCGAGCCACGTCGTCGACATCTTCGGCGAGTGCGCGGTCTGCACCGCGGCCCGGACCGGCGAGTAACCTCCCGCGCATGCACGTCATCCTGGTGCCCGGCTTCTGGCTCGACGCGAGCGCGTGGGACGAGGTGACGCCCGTCCTGCAGGAGGCCGGGCACTCCGTCCAGGCGATCACCCGGACGGGCGCCACGCTCGACGAGCAGGTCGCCGGCATCGTGGCGGTCCTCGACGCCGTGGCGACGCCGAACGAGCCGGTGGCGCTCGCGGGGCACTCGGGTGCCGGGCCGATGGTGCTCATGGCGGCGGACCAGCGTCCCTCGCTCGTCGCGCACCTGCTCTACGTGGACACCTTCCCCGGGCCGGACGGCGCCGTGGTGAACGACGAGCTGCCCGTGGTGGACGGTATCGTGCCGCTGCCGTCGTGGGACGTGTGGGAGCCGGCGACCGTGCGGGGGATGACGCCGGCGCTCCGCGAGGAGTTCGAGCGCCGGGCGGTCCCGGAGCCCGCGGCCGTGCCCACCGACCCCTTCCACTACGCGGAACCCGCTCGGCACCGGATCCCGGCGACCGTGGTGTCGTGCGAGATCCCGGCGGAGGACCTGGCGGCGATGGTGGCCGAGCACCACGCGTGGACGACCGAGCTCGTCGCGGTCGAGGACCTGACGATCGTGGGGCTCGAGACCGGGCACTGGCCGATGGTCACGGCGCCGCGGGCGCTCGGCGAGCTCCTCGTGCAGGCGCTGGCGCCGCGGCCGACCGACGGGCCGTAGGCGGCGGGCGGTCGGCCGGGGCCGCCCGGGTTGCGGGCTGCGGCCAGCGGCCGTCCTGGTCGCAGGACTTGCCGTCCGCGGCCGTCCTGGTCGCACGACTTGCCGTCCGCCGGGTCGACCGACGGCATGTCCTGCGACGGGAAGTGGCCGGACCGGACCGGACCGGACAGGGCCGGGAACGGAAGCCGGAGCGCCGGGGCCGAGCCGCGCCTCCAGGTCGGCGCCGGTGCAGCCCGACCGGGAGGCCCGGCTTGCGACACGCGCGGCCGTCCCGTAACGTTGACCCCTGGTCCGCCGCGTCCGCGTGGCAGACCCAGTTGTTCCAAGCCCTCCGACCGTCGCGTACGCCGCGGTCGCGCGGTGCTCACAGGTCCTTCGACAGGGCCCGTGGGTCTGGGCGGCGCGCACAACCCCCTCGCTGCGGTCACCTCCGGTGACGAGCGCGTGCGCGCCAGGCAAGTGACCTTGGGAGCGGCCGTCCGGTCGCTCGGTACCTCAGGAGGAAACCATGGCAGCAGTGTGCCAGGTGACCGGAGCCACCCCCGGCTTCGGACACAACATCTCGCACTCGCACCGCCGGACGAAGCGTCGCTTCGACCCGAACGTGCAGAAGAAGACGTACTACGTGCCCTCGCTTCGTCGTAACGTCACGCTCACGCTCAGCGCAAAGGGCATCAAGGTGATCGACGCACGCGGCATCGAGTCCGTCGTCAAGGATCTCCTCGCCCGTGGGGAGAAGATCTGATGGCCAAGAAGGGTCAGGACGTCCGTCCGATCATCAAGCTCCGCTCCACCGCGGGGACCGGGTTCACCTACGTGACCAAGAAGAACCGTCGCAACAACCCGGACCGCCTCGTGCTCAAGAAGTACGACCCGGTGATCCGCAAGCACGTCGACTTCCGTGAGGAGCGCTAAGCATGGCGAAGAAGAGCAAGATCGCGAAGAACAACCAGCGCGCCGAGGTCATCGCGCGCTACGCCGAGCGTCGTCTCGAGCTGAAGAAGGCCCTCGTGGACCCGAACGGCACCGACGAGTCGCGTGAGGCCGCCCGCGTCGGCCTGCAGAAGCTCCCGCGCGACGCGTCGCCGGTCCGCTACCGCAACCGCGACGCCATCGACGGTCGCCCCCGTGGCCACCTCGGTGAGTACGGCATCAGCCGTGTCCGCTTCCGCGACATGGCCCACCGTGGCGAGCTGCCGGGCATCACGAAGAGCTCCTGGTAAGCACCAGCTCCACCGAACGCCCCGTCCCTGCAGAGGGACGGGGCGTTCGTCGTCCGGGCCCAGGCGGGGTACATCGTCGCCTCATCCGTCACTCGGACCCCTCCAGACCCTCGACAACCCCGGAAATCCGGGCGAGTCGGTCGTCCGGACACCGCACGGCTGGTAGGTTCGCTGACGGTTCCGCCGGGCGTCACCGCCCCCGGGACCACCACGTCCAGGGCACCCCGCTCCGGGCGGGCGGGCGTCCCGACGTCCCACCGACACTGCAAGAAGTCCGAGGAGGACATCCATGGCTGACAAGTCACTGAACCGCACCGAGCTCGTCGCTGCCGTCGCGCAGGAGTCCGGCCAGAGCCAGGCCACCGTCAACGGCGTCGTCGACGCGCTGTTCAGCGTCGTCTCGTCGTCGGTCGCCGACGGCACCAAGGTCACGATCCCGGGCTGGATCGCCTTCGAGAAGACCCACCGCGCCGCGCGCACCGGCCGCAACCCGCAGACGGGTGACGCCATCGAGATCGCCGCGAGCGACTCGGTCAAGGTCAGCGCCGGCTCCAAGCTCAAGGCTGCCGTCAAGTAAGACCGCTCAGCAGCACCGGAAGGGACGGCTTCGGCCGTCCCTTCCGTCGTTCCCGGGGCCGGTCCGTCCGGCGGGCTCGCTCCGGTACGTCCGCTCCTGCACAGCCGGGAGGCACGGCCCACCGCCCACAGGTCGGCCCACCGGCGTGCCCCGGTCGGTCGGGCAGCGCCTAGGCTTGTCGGGTGGACCGGATCGCACGCATCGCCGGCCCCGCCGTGCTGCTGCTCGTCGGGTTCGTCTCGCTCCTCGTCGCCCTCGTGATCGGCGGCGGGGCGGATCGCGCGCTCATCGCGGACCCGGGCGCGGTCGTGCGCTTCGGCCTGCCGATCGCCCGACTCGTCGTCGACCTGTCCGCAGCGGCCACGATCGGCGGCCTGGCACTCACCGTCGTCGGACTGTCCCGCACCCGGCCCGAGTGGAACCGTGCGATCGACGTCGCCGCCGGGGCCGCCGCGGTGTGGACGGTCGCCGCTGCTGCCACGACCTTCTTCACCTTCCTGTCCGTCGCCGGGTCGGCCCTGAGCCTCGACGAGCAGTTCGGCCAGTCGATGGGGGTGTTCCTCACCGGCACCGACCTCGGCACCGCGTGGCTGGTCGCCGTGCTGGTCGCCGCTGCCGTGACGGTGCTCTGCTTCGCGGTCCGCGGCCGGGGCATGGTCGCCCTCACCGCCGGCGTCGCCATGGTCGGACTCGTCCCGCTCGCGCAGCAGGGGCACGCCGCCGGGACCGCGAGCCACGACTCGGCCGTCACCGCGCTCGGGCTGCACCTCGTCGGCGCCGCGCTGTGGGTCGGCGGGCTGCTGCTCGTCGTGCTCCTGCGGGGCGTGCTGCCCGGTGACCGGCTGCCGCTCGTCGTCGCCCGCTACTCGAGCATCGCGCTCGGCTGCTTCGTGCTGGTCGCCGTGTCGGGGACGGCGTCCGCGATCATCCGCGTGGGCACCCCCGCGAACCTGCTCACCCCCTACGGCGTCCTCGTGCTCGTCAAGACCGCCGCGCTCGTCGCCATCGGCGTGCTCGGTGCGGTGCAGCGTCGGAGGACGATCCGGTCGCTGACCGACGCACCGGAGCGTCGCGGTCCGTTCTGGACCCTCGTGCTGGTCGAACTCGCCGTCATGGGGCTGGCGAGCGGGTTCGCCGCGGCACTGGGGCGCACCGCGACCCCCATCGGCGAGGTCGCCCTCAGCAAGACCACGAACCCGACGCCCGCCGAGCTGCTGACCGACGACCCGCTGCCGGGCGACCCGGGGTCGTGGGGGTGGCTCACCGCCTGGAACGTCGACCTCTTCTGGCTGATGGCCGCGGTGCTCGCCGCCGCCGCGTACACCGCCGGCGTGGTCCGACTGCGTCGTCGAGGACGCCCCTGGCCGGTGCGGCGCACGGTCGCCGCCGCGATCGCGGTCGTGACGCTGGTCGTGGCGACGTCCGGCTCGCTGCACACCTACGACCGCTTCCTGGTGTCCGCCAACGTCGGTGCGCACGTGCTGCTCGGTCTCGTCGTCCCCGCGCTCCTGTGGGCTGCGGCGCCCGTGCAGCTCATCCGGGCCGCCGTGCACCCGCGCCACGACGGATCGACCGGCGTCCGCGAGTGGACGGGACTGCTCGTCGACAACGGCGTCGTGCGGTACCTGGCACAGCCCTTCCCGTCCTTCGTGCTCCTCGCCGCGGTGTGGTGGGGCCTGTACGCCACCCAGGTGCTGCGGTGGTCGGTGAGCGACCCGGCCGGACGCACCCTGGTCGACCTCGGACTCGTGCTCGTCGGGATGCTCGCCGTGCCCACGCTCCTCACGCCCGTGGCCGCCGGAGCCCGGGCAGCGAGCACCGGTGCCGCGCTCGTGCGGGTCGTCGGCGCGGTCGTGGTGGCAGCGGGCACCGTCTCGCTCGGCATCGCGATGCAGGGGCCGCTCGGGCTGCTCCAGGCGTCGTGGTTCGGCGCGATGGGCCGCGAGTGGGGGCCGACCCCGCTCGCGGACCAGGCCCGCGCCGGCGTCGTCCTCGTCGTCGCGGGGATCGCGCTGCTCGTGGCGGTGGTCGTCGTGACGCTGGTCCGACTGCGCGGTGACCGTGCCACGCCCGACCGATCGCCCACGGACGGCGCCGGCGGCGGCACCCCCGCGGCTGGTCCGGCAGCCGATCCGGCGGCGGCTGATCCGGCAGCGGCGGCCGACCCGGCAGCGCTGGCGGGACCGGCGCCTGCGGGGGCGGGCGACCGGTGAGCGTCGAGCTCAGCGCCGAACAGCGGGCGGTGTTCGAGTACATCGAGCACACCCGCGACCACGTCTTCATCACCGGACGGGCGGGGACGGGGAAGTCCACGCTCCTCAACCACCTGTCGTGGAACACCGAGAAGCAGGTCGTCATCTGCGCACCGACCGGCGTCGCCGCGCTGAACGTCGGCGGACAGACGATCCACTCGCTCTTCCGGCTGCCGATCGGGCTCATCGCGGACGCCGAGCTCCGGCAGGGCCCGGACACCCGGAAGCTCCTCAACACGATCGACACCCTGGTCATCGACGAGGTCTCGATGGTCAACGCCGACCTGCTCGACGCGATGGACCGCTCGCTCCGCAAGGCCCGGGGGCGCCAGTTCGAGGCGTTCGGTGGCGTGCAGGTCGTCATGTTCGGTGACCCGTACCAGCTCCCCCCGGTCCCCGGCGACGGCGACGAGCGCGCCTACTTCACCGACCACTACCGGTCGATGTGGTTCTTCGACGCGAAGGTCTGGCTCGAGGCCGAGCTGCACATCGTCGAGCTCGCGACCGTGCACCGGCAGCGCGACGACGCCTTCGCCGCGATGCTGACGGCGGTGCGGCACGGGCGGGTCACGGCCGACATCGCCGGGCAGCTCAACACCGCCGGCGCCCGTCCGGCCCCGGATGACGCCATCACGCTGGCGACCCGCAACGACACGGTCTCGCGCATCAACAAGGCGGCCCTCGATCGGCTGCCGGGCAAGGTGAAGACCGCCCGTGCGGACGTCAACGGCGACTTCGGCGGACGGAACTTCCCGGCCGACGAAGCCCTCGAGCTGAAGCCCGGCGCCCACGTGATGTTCCTGCGGAACGACCCGGACCAGCGCTGGGTGAACGGCACCCTCGGTGTCGTGACCACCATCCGGGACACCGTGTGGGTCGACGTCGACGGGGAGTCGTTCGAGGTCCAGCCGTCCGTGTGGGAGAAGTTCAAGTACTCCTACGACCCGGACAAGAAGGAACTCAAGAAGGACACCGTGGGGGAGTTCCAGCAGTTCCCCCTGCGCCTGGCCTGGGCGGTCACCATCCACAAGTCGCAGGGGTCGACGTACGACCGCGCGGTGGTCGACCTCGGCAACCGGGTGTTCAGCGCCGGGCAGACGTACGTGGCGCTCTCGCGCTTGACGTCGCTCGAGGGGCTCTACCTGACCCGCCCGCTGCGCCCGCAGGACATCATCGTGGACCTCGACGTCCGCCGGTTCATGTCCGAGGCGCCGCGGGTCGTCGCGACCGAGCTCGAGGCAGCGCCCCGCCCCGACGGCGCCTGACCCCGCCGCCGCCCGGCCCGGCCCTGCTGCCCCGGCTGCCGCCCCGTCGTACACTCCGCCGAGCGGGTCAGATCCGTCACGCTCGGAGGCCGGCGCCGATGGACCATGCACGGTCAGCGGGTGGTGCGCGGCGCGTCCTGCCCGCTCGGTGGGACCACAGCGGCTCCGGTTCCGGCGGGCCGAGCCCCCGGGAGCGTCCCGACGCTCCGACTGCGACGGCGCCCCGCCCGCACGGCCACACCCCTGCCCGCACGACGACGCCCCGCCCACCGGACGGTGGACGGGGCGTCGAGGACGATCAGCGGGAGCGTCAGGCGCGCTGTGCCGCCCGGATGGCCCGCACGTTCTCGTGGTCGGCCCCGAAGGCCGTGAGGAGCAGGACCACACCGACGATCGCGTGGAACAGGTTGTCCGCGAAGGTGAGTGCGAAGACGTTCGCCGAGGTGCCACCGAGCGCGAAGCCGTAGACCGCCATCACGACGAGGACGATGCCGACCAGGCGGTTGCCGTTCCGCGAACCGATGGTCGTGCCGAGGCCCGTGATGAGGAGGACGACGGCGAGCAGGATCCAGAGCAGGCACATCGCCGGGTTGACGCCGAAGGCGTTCCAGAGCATCCCGCCCTCGCGGCTGAAGAAGCCCGGGTCGCCGTCTGCGGCGAAGAAGAAGCCGAGGAAGCCCCAGAGCGCCAGGAGGGCTCCCGCCGTCAGGGCGAGGCCCCGGTTCGGCGACGCCGTGATGCTGGGTTCCTTGATGGCC
>CAJYIG010000288.1 GCA_913774725.1 uncultured Curtobacterium sp.
TCAGACGTGTGCTCTTCCGATCTGCGTGCGCGTGGATGTACTCCACGGCGGCACGGAGCCTGGCGTTCCGCGGCTGTTCGAGCACGTCGGGCAGGCTGTCGCCCTGCGGCGGGAACACGTCGAGGAAGACCTCGGCGGCGGTCACCTTGGCGTCCTGCCAGACGTCGGAGTCGGGGCCGCCGACGCGGAGCGCGCGGGACAGCGCCGTCAGGGCGCCCTGCCACCGGTGCCCGATGGACTCGCCGGCGCCCCGCCGCTCGTCGAACCGCAGCGGCCGGTCCGTGACCTCCGCCCGCGTCGCCGCCACGCGCCGGACGAACTCGCGGTCGAAGTGCACGAGCCGCTGGTCGTAGTCCGCGGTGACGAAGCTGAACGGCTCGTCGGCGGGGAACATCACCGGGGTCTCGTGCAGCATCGGCCAGCGCTCCCCGCGCATCTCGAGCTCGCCCGTGCCCGTGGTGATCCAGGTGACGACGTAGTCGGCGGACCCGGCGGGCATCCACCCCCGGATCTCGCCGTGCATCTGCGAGCGACGGATCGTGACCTCGCTGTCGCCGATCGCCGTGTAGCGGTAGTCGAACCGCCCCTGCGACGGGACAGCGCTCCACCGCTCCCCCGCGTAGATGCCGCCCAGGTCGCGGACGGCGGCGTCCGGCCGCGTCCCGGAGACCTCGAACCGCACGGGGGCGATCGTCTCCTCGGCGCCGAACGCCTCGATCAGGGGATCAGCCACGGCGATCCTGTCCGCGACCACCTGTCCACATGGCGCATGCTTCCTCGTTATCCGGATACTGTTCTGGGGTGGGTGCGGCGTAGTGTCGCGCTCGACCGGCGCGCACGGAAGGGGCGACCACGTGAGTGAGATCGACCTGACCGCCGCCATCACGCGGCTCGAGGCCGCCATGGGCGCGCTGCGCGGTCGACTGCGAGAACGGCTCTCCGTGTCCGGCTCCGACCTGACGGTCCTGCAGTTCGTCGCGCGGGCCGCTGCCGCCGACCGCAGGGTCCGGGTGAAGGACCTCGTGGCACACCTCGGACTCACCAGCCCGGCGGTGACCGGGACGGTCGACCGGCTCGAGCGCGCGGGCCACCTGTGCCGCGTCCCGAACCCGGAGGACGGCCGCAGCCGGTACATCGAACTGACCCCGGAGACCCAGCGCGCCTACGCCGCCGCGATGGACAGCACGAACGAGCACCTGCACGAACTCCTGTCCTCCTTCTCCGAGCGAGAGACCAAGCGGTACGTCCGCGTGATCGACCGTGTGATCGAGGCGCTCGAGTACGGCGCTCCGACCCCCTGACGGCAGGCTACGGGCGGCTGAGGACCCTCCTCGAACATTTGTCCAACAAGCGCAGTTAGGTAACTTCCCTACCTACATCGGCGGACGTGGGACAGCGTGCCACGTACCGTCACCCCTGGGTACCCCCGCACGGGGGTGGATCAGGGAAGCGGGAGGGACCATGGGTTCGTACCAGTCCGAGCCGGGCATCGACCCGGTGCGCATCGAGACGTTCCGCCGGATGCGCAAGCGTTGGAAGTACGGCGAGCTGCAGGACGTCAACGGCCTGTACGCCGACTTCTTCACCGACACCGCCCGCGACCGACGTCGCTGACGGCACGACACCGGTCCGGCCCGCGCCGTGCGCGCACCGGACCACAGACGGACGGGAGGCCCGTGGCGGGATCGCCACGGGCCTCCCGTCCGTCACGGGGCCGGTGACCGGTCGGTGGTCACCGACGCCGCGGAGGTCGCCCCGTCACCCCTTCACCGCGCCGCTCGTGAGGCCGGAGACGATCGACCGGCGGAAGACCAGCACGAGGATGACGATCGGGATCGTCGCCGCCACGCTCGCCGCGAAGATCTGCGCGAACGGCACGGTGAACTGCGTGCCGAACAGGGCGATGCCGACCGGGATGGTCCGGAACGAGTTCTCGCTGTTGAACGTCAGCGCCATGAGGAACTCGCTCCACGAGGCCGTGAAGGTGAAGACGCCGACCGTGAACAACCCGGGCTTCGCCATCGGCAGGATCACCGACAGGACGGTGCGCCAGGCCCCGGCGCCGTCGATCTCGGAGGCCTCCTCGATCGTCGACGGGATCCCCTGCAGGTAGTTGCGCATGATCCAGATGGCGAACGGCAGGTTGAACGCGACGTACGGCACGATCAGGCCCGGGTACGAGTTGAGCAGCCCGAGGTTGCGCTCGAGCAGGTACAGCGGCGTCAGGACCGCGATCGCCGGGAACACCGACAGCATGAGCAGCGACGTCATGATCGCCGTCCGGCCCCTGATCCACCGACCCGCCAGCGCGTAGCCGGCGAGGAACGACAGCGCGAGCACGATCACCGTGGTGGACACCGCGACCACGACGCTGTTCACCATGTACTGCCCGAGCGCGTTGTCCCGGAACGCCACGACGAAGTTGTCGAACGTCAGCGCCCGCGGGAACGCGGTCGGCGGTGACTGCGCGATCTCCGACGACGGCTTGAGCGACGTGGAGACGAGCCAGTACAGCGGCAGCGCGGTGAGCACGGCGATGACGACACCGCTGACGTTGACGGTGTTGACCCACTTCCGCCAGCCCTTGCGGACACGTTGACGGGGCATCAGGCATCCCCTCCCTTCGCCTGGTTCCGGAACGCCCGCAGGAAGAGCAGGCACCCGACGGCCACGATGACCGCGGTGCTGGTCGCGATCGCGGCGCCCGGTCCGATGTTGATGTCCTGGAAGAGCACCTTGTAGCCCATGATCGCGAGCGACTGGGTGGCGGTGCCCGGGCCGCCGTTGGTCAGCACGAACGGCAGGTCGAAGACGCCGAACGCCTGCAGGATGCGGAAGAGCACCGCGATCGTCAGGGTCGGCGTGAGCTGCGGGAGCACCACGCGCCAGAACGTCTGCCACGTGCTCGCGCCGTCGAGCTCGGCCGCCTCGTAGTGGTCCTCGGAGATCTGCACGAGCCCGGCGAGCAGGATGATCGCGACGAACGGTGTCGTCTTCCAGATGTCAGCGACCATCAGCCCGGTGATCGCCGGGACCGGTTCGCCGAGGATCACCGGGGCGTCACCGAACAGGCCGAAGAACCACGTCGCGACGCCGTACGTCGAGTCGTAGATGTACTTCCACAGCTGTGCGTTCACGATCGTCACGAGCGACCACGGCACGAGGAGCAGCGCGAGCATCCACCCGCGGGTGACGCCGAGCCGTTCGAGCACCAGGGCGACGAGCATGCCGAGCACGAGCTCGACGAACACCGTGACGACCGTGTACAGCA
>CAJYIG010000289.1 GCA_913774725.1 uncultured Curtobacterium sp.
CGTCGCCGAGCCGTCGCCGAGGACGCCGATGCCGTTCCCACCGCTCGTGATCGGCAGGTCCACGACCGGCGACACCTGCGTGCCACCGAGCACCGCGTCGTCACCCGACGTCGTGCCACCCGCGGTCGGGGTCGCACCCGCACCGGTGCCGGCGGTCGGCGCCGTCCCCGTCGCTGAGCCGTCGCCGAGGACGCCGATGCCGTTGCCGGTGACCGTCACCGGGACGGACACGACCGGGGCGACCTGCGTCCCGGACGCGATGCCGTCCGATCCGGACGTCGCCGGCTCCGCGGCCGGCGCCGTGGGCGCGGGGCTGCGCGTGGCCGCGACCGGCGCGGACGCCGGAGCAGCCGATGCGTCGCCCGCGACCCCGACGGCGTTGCCGGAGACCGTCACCGGAGCGGTGACGTCACCGACGACCTGCGTCCCCGACGCGACTCCGTCCGAGCCGGACGTCGTCGGCGCCGGAGCGGGAGCCGGTGCCGGGGCGGGAGCAGGTGCCGGGGCGGTCGCCGCTGCGTCGCCCGCGACGCCGACCGCGTTCCCGGTCGCCTGGACCGGCGCCGTGACGACGGGTGCCACCTGGGTACCGGACGCGATGCCGTCCGATCCCGAGGTGACCGGAGCCGCCGGAGCGGGGGCCGGAGCAGGAGCAGCGACGGGCGCAGCGGCCGGGGCGGTGGAGACGGCGTCGCCGAGCACCCCGAGGGCGTTCCCGGCGGCGGACACCGGCGCGCTGATCGCCGGAGCGACCTGGGTGCCGGACAGGAGGCCGTCGTCACCGGAGGTCGTCGCAGCGTTCGCCGCGCACGCCCCTCCGAGCGTCAGGCCGCCGACGAAGAGGGTGAACCAGAGCCCTCTCGAGACGTACTTGTTCATGGTCGTTCGTTCCTCACTGATCGAGATCTGTCGTCCGACCGCGATGGCGGTCGGGTGGTGCGGGCCTGCCGTGCCGGACAGGCGCACCGATCTCAGTCAGGAGCGACGTCGTGGTCGCCGACGACGGAGGTGGGGACCACGTCGTCGGCGAGGGTGCCGCGTGACCCCGCGGCGAGGGAGAACAGGACGCCGGACGTGCCGTCGACCCCGACGGGCGCAGCGCCGGCGGAACCGGAGGCGGAACCGCCGGTGGTCCCGGAGGTGCCCGGACCGGACGGGAGGCCCTCGTGGCCGTCACCGTCCGCCGGGACGAGCAGTGCCGCGCCGCCGACCGTCGCCGCGACCGGCGCGATCGCGGGTGCGGCAGCGACCACGGTCACGGCCCCGGCGCGATCGCTGGTCGGAGCACCGACGAGCGCGGCGGCGGCCGGCGCCGTCGTCGGCGCTCCGAGGACCACCGGAGCGTCCGTCGTCGGCGCGCCGGGGCCGGTCGTCTGCAACGGGGTGCCCACGGGCTGCTCGACCGGACCGCCCACCGGGACCGGCGTGGTCCCGGGAACGGGCAGGGCGCCTCCCGGCAGGAGGGGCGGCAGCGGGACCGGCAGGACCGGCCCGACGGGCAGTGGCAGGACCGGGAGCGCGTCCTCGACGGGCGCGACGACCTGCTCGACCGTCCCCGGCAGCACGCCGACGGTCGTCCCGACGACGTCGACCACGTCGTCGACGACACCGGTGACCGGGCGGGTGACGGTGCCGAGGGTGTCGTCGCCGAGCAGTTCCCGCGTCACCGGGAGCGCGCCGACCACCGTGTCCACGGTGCCGACGACGCCGGAGACGGGCCGTGCGTCGGTGACCGACTGCACCGTCTCGGTGACGGGCCGGACGACGCCGGTCAGGGTGTCGGTGAGCGGCCGGGAGGCACTGCTCACCGCGCTCGTCGCACCGTCCGTCGTCGACGTGGCCGGGCTCGCGGCGGTGCCGGTCGGGACCGGTGCCGCCTGCTGCGGAGCGGGCGTCGACGTCCCGGTGTGCTGCGCCGGCGGTGCCGCCGGGACGACCGGTGCGGCCTGCTGCTCCGGCGGCGCCGCCGGACCGGGCCGCGTCGGCACCCGAGCCGGCACCGGTGCCGGTGCAGCCGGGACCGGCGCAGCCGCTGCAGGAGCGGGGGCGGCGGGGACCGGAGCCGCGGGCACCGGAGCGGCGGCGGGCGGGGCGACGGCACCGCGGACGGGCGCGACGGCGCTGTCGACGACCCCGCCGACGCCCTGCGTCACGCCCTGGACGGTCCCACCGACGTCCTGGACCAGCCCACCGACCAGCCCGCGCTGCTGCGGGGCACCCTCGGCTGCGGCGGCCGGACGGGCGCCGAGCAGCAGCGAGAGCAGCACGAGCGCAGCGGCGACCCCGACGCCCACCAGGGCGGTCCGGAGCAGCGCGCGCCAGGGGTCGCGCAACGGCTGGTCCATGCGCTCACCTCCTGATCTCGGCTGCGCACGTAGAGTGGTTGACCGGCACTGTACGCCGATCGATCCCGGACCGGAACCGGTTCAGGAAGAAATTCTCAGGAAAGGCCGCACGTGGTCTCGATCTTCTCCGCCCCGACGCGCAACCTCGACATCGTGACGCTGCACGAGATCCTGCGGCTCCGACAGGACGTGTTCGTCGTCGAGCAGGAGTGCGCCTACCCGGACATCGACGGGCGTGACCTCGAGCCGGGCACGGTGCAGTTCTGGGCCGGTCAGGGCTCGGTGGACGCGACACTCCGACTCCTCCGCGAGGACGACGGGACCGAGCGGATCGGCCGCGTCGCCACCGCCCGGCACGCCCGGTCGCAGGGGCTCGGGGCGCAGCTCATGGAGGCGGCGATCGCCGAGTCGCGGTCGTCGTCGATCGCGATCAACGCGCAGGCGCACCTCGAGCAGTGGTACGGCCGCTTCGGCTTCGTTCGCTCCGGTGACGACTTCCTCGAGGACGCCATCCCGCACGTCCCGATGACGCGCACGCGCTAGTCAGGCGCTCCGCCGGTGGAGCGCCGCTCCGATCAGGCGCGCCAGCGGCGGAGCTCGTCGAACGACCGCCCCTGGTTCGCCCGGTCCGCGACGAGCCGCTCGAAGACGATGTTGGTCTGCGTCGTCGCCACCGCCGGGTCCCCGCTCAACTCGTCGGCGACGAAGTCCCGCAGCTGCTCGGTGGAGGTGCACGCGATGTGCACCAGGAAGTCCTTGTCGCCGGCGAGGAACGAGACGTCCTGCACGACGGGCACCCGGAGCAGGCGCTTCGCGAAGTCGCGGAGCTCGTGCCGGGCGGCGGCGTGGACGCGGACGGACACCATCGCCTCGATCGCGAACCCGAGCCCGGCGACGTCGACGTCAGCGCGGTAGCCGCGGATGATGCCGGCGTCCTCGAGCGCGCGCACCCGGGTCAGACAGGTCGAGGGCGCGATCCCGACCGCGGCGGCCAGCCGGTTGTTCGGGATCCGGGCGTCGGCCGCCAGGGTCCAGAGGATGCGCTCATCGACCTCGTCGAGGCGCGGCGTGCTGACGGGGCGACGGACGGTTCGGTCGGACACGCCCCGAACGTTACCGCCGGACGGCGCCGGGGCTCCATCGTCGCGCGCGTCGGCTGTGCTACATCGCGAGGGTCATCCCGACGACGGCGACCGTCATGGCGAAGACCTCGCCGCTGCGGACCGCACGACGGTCCTCGCGCGCCCACTCGTACCGGAGCAGCCAGCCGTTGAACCCGCAGTAGCCGATCACCCCGGCGCCGAGGACCACGGAGAGCGCGATCCCGTGGCCGGCGTGTCCGTCGGTCAGACCGGTGGCGTGCCCCATCAGCAGCATGCCGGCCATCACGACCGAGGACAGTGCCCGGTGCACGTCCATCGGTTCCGCCCGGCGCCCGTCCGGCCGACGGCGCCGCAGCACGGGCAGCGGCGCCAGGAGCAGCAGGACGGCGGCCGCGAGGAGCGTCCACGAGGCACCGGCCTGCACGACGGGCAGCACCATCGCCACGAGCATCACGGCCGCGGGGACGATCACGCCGGGGCGGGGACGGTAGCGGTCCCCCACGATGCAGCACACCGACGCGAACTGCGGCACGACGAGCATCGCGTCGGCGACGGTCTCGTGCACGGCGGTCATGGCGAGCGGCGTCCGGGGTGCTTCCGGTCGTTCAGTCCTGGGCGCGGGCAGCGGCCTTGTCGGCGCGCTCCTGCTTCACACGAGCGTTCTCGGCGTGCACCTCGGCCTGGGTCGCACGCTCGCGCACCAGCCACTCCGGCATCTCCTGCAGCAGCGCCTTGATCTCGGCGGTGGTCAGGGGCTCCTCGACGCCGGCGCGCACCAACCCGGAGATCGACACGCCGAGCTTCTGGGCGACGACCGGGCGCGGGTGCGGCCCCTCGCGACGGAGTTCCTCGAGCCACGCCGGCGGCTGCGTCCGGAGCTCGTCGAAGGCGGTCCGGGTGACCGGCTCCGCGCGGAACGACTCCGGGGCTGCCGCCAGCAGGATGCCGAGCTTCTTCGCAGCCGTCTCGGGCTTCATCGTCTGTTCCTGCGCCATGGGTACCAGGGTACGGCCCCTACACTCGGTTGCATGACCGCGGCCCTCACCATCGCCTTCGTCCCGGGGGTCTCCCCCGCGAAGTGGGTCCGGGTCTGGCGGGAACGCTTCCCGGACGCCGAGCTCGGCCTGCTGCCGATCGGTCCCACCGACGTCGACCAGGCACTCACCGGCGAGGCGGACATGGCCTTCGCCCGGATGCCCGTCGGCGCACACCTCAACGCCATCCCGCTGTGGACCGAGACCGCCGTCGTCGCAATGCCGAAGGACGGCCCCCTCGCCTCGGCCGACGTCGTGACCGAGGCCGACCTGACGGACGTGCACGTCGTCGACGCAGGCCCGGTGCCGGAGGACGTGTCCGCCGCCCTCGACCTCGTCGAGGCGAACGTCGGCGTCGCGGTGCTCCCGCAGTCCCTCTTCCGCGCCGCCAGCCGCAAGGACCTGGTGGCGAAGCCCCTCGACGGCGCGGCGGGGACCCGGATCGCCCTCGTCTGGCGCGACGCCGACGCCTCGGACACCACCGAGGAGTTCATCGGCGTCGTGCGCGGCCGGACCGCCAACAGCTCGCGGAACGCCGCGGACCGGCCGGGAGGCACGACGAACGCCGACGACGACGGCTCGCGCGGGGCGCGCGGCGGCTCCGGCGCCGGTCGTGGCTCCGGTGGTGACGGTCGCTCCGGCGGCGGCAAGGCCACCGCGAAGCAGGCATCCGGCGGCAAGGCGGGCGGCAAGGGTGCCCGCAAGCCCCGCGGGTCCGGACGCCCCGGGACCCAGCGACTCGGCAACGGCAAGCCGAAGCGCGGCTCGAAGGGCAACCGGTGACGGACACACGGCTCGTCCCGATGCCGACCACGCGCCTCCCGGCCTGGCTGGACCGGACGATGGCCGACTACGTGTCGTCGCGGATGCGGGCCGGCGAGACCCGCGAGCAGGCGGAGGCGAACAAGCAGCGGTCGCTCGACCAGTGGTTCCCGGACGGCGCGCCCCTGCCCGACCACTTCGTCTGGGACCTCGTCGACGACACGGACGCGATCGTCGGGTACCTGTGGATCGGACCGTTCTCGTCCGGCAGCACCGAGTGGTGGGTGTTCAACGTCGAGGTCGACGAGAGCCACCGCCGCCGCGGGCACGCCCGACGGGCGCTCGAGGCCGGACAGCGGGTCGCCCGCGAGCACGGCGCCACGAGCATCGGGTTGAACGTCTTCGGCTACAACGTCGGCGCGCAGGACCTGTACGCGTCGCTCGGCTACCGCGTGACCGCGACGCAGATGCAGCTCCCGCTCGACTGAGCGCGGGCTCCTCAGCCCCAGACGCCGGACGACCCGCGCCGGTGGCTGCCGACCAGGTGCGTGTCGACGATGCCCAGTGCCTCCATCAGCGCGTGCATCGTCGTGGGCCCGACGAAGACGAACCCGCGCTTCCGGAGCGTCTTCGACAGGGCGACCGACTCGTCGCTCGTCGTCGGGACCTCGGCGATCGTCCGCGGCGCCGGAGTCACCTCCGGCCGGAAGGACCACACGAGGTCGGCGAGTCCGCCGTCGGCGCGCAGGGCGATCGTCGCGGCCGCGTTCGTGATCGTGGCACGGATCTTCGCCCGGTTCCGGACGATGCCGGCGTCCGCCATCAGCCGCTCGACGTCGTCGTCGCCGAAGGTCGTGACGACGTCCGGGTCGAAGTCGGCGAACGCTGCGCGGAACGCCGGTCGCTTCGCCAGGATCGTGCGCCAGGACAGCCCCGACTGGAACGCCTCGAGCGACAACCGCTCGAACACGCCGCGCTCGTCGTGGACCGGCATGCCCCACTCGGTGTCGTAGTACTCGCGGAGCATCGCGTCGTTCGCGGCCCAAGCCGGTCGTGCGAGTCCGTCGTCCCCCGTCACCAGGCCGTCGGGGGTCGTGGTCAGGTCGGTGCTCACGGCTCCATCATGGCCGACGGCACCGACAGGGACGTCACTCCTGGTCGTCCCCGTCGGTCATCGCCGACTGGTCCATCCAGACGTACTCCCACCGGTGGCCGTCCGGGTCGGTGAAGCTCCGCTGGTACATCGAGCCGTGATCGGTCTCCGGGCGGTCCTCGTTCCCGCCGGCCATGACGGCCGCGTCCACGATGCGGTGCACCTCGTCCTTCGACGCGGCACTGAGGGAGTTGATGACCTCGATCGTGCTCGGGTCGGCGATCGTCTTGTCCGTGAACTCACGGAACTTGGCGTGGGTGAGGAGCATCACGTACACGGTGCTGCTCACCACGATGCACGCGGCGGTCTCGTCGGTGAAGTCGGGGTTCACCGCGTACCCGAGCGCCTCGTAGAAGCCGACCGCCCGGTCGAGGTCGGCGACCGGCAGGTTGATGAACACCATCTGTTCCACGGCGGATCCCTTCGTCGGACACCAACCTCGCGCAGCCGCGCGTCGAGCGCAACCGTTCCGCGCTCTGGCGCACTGGTACGTCATACTCTGGTCGGATGGAGCGCGCCTACGTCGACGAGTCCGAGCCGGGCGGAGGGCTCGACCACACCAGCTACGTCCTCGCCGCGGTGGTGGTCGTGCAGCACCAGGTCGAGTCCGCGCGGGACGAGGTCCGGTCAGCGACCCCCTCCCGCATGCGGAAGCTGCACTGGTACGAGGCGCTGCGGATGCAGCGCATCTCCTGGTTGGATCTGCTCGCGGCCGCGGCAGCGGTCCTGGTCGTGCGCTACGACGGCGCTCCTGCACGTGCAGAGCGGCGGCGACGAGCGTGCTTGGAGCGCCTCGTCTGGGAACTCGAGACCCGCGGCGTGCGGCACGTCGTGCTCGAGTCGCGAGGCACCTCGTGTGACGCCGCCGACCGTTCGATGCTCGACGCCCTGCGTCGACGGGGCATCGGCCGGTCCGTCCGGTACGAGCACGTCCGAGGGACCGACGAGCCCCTGGTCGCCCTCGCGGACCTGGCGTGCGGGGCGTACGCGTCCGGGTAGCGCCAGGAGATCGGCGCAGCGGTCGTCGTCGTGCGCTGAGGCAACCCGACGTACCGCGGAGCGGAGCGCCGTGGAGGTCGGCGGCTGCGGAGTCGCGAGGCCCGGACAGCGCGAAACCCCGGGCCCGCGCTGGCTGCAGGCGTATCCGGGGCTCACTTCCGGCCGAGCAACACGCGGCCGACATGTCAATGTTAGGAACGGCGACCAGCGTCGTCAAGTGCACAGCGCCTCCCGCCTGCCCACTCCTTCCTGTGCCGCCCGCCGCGGGAGGTGAGAGCGGGCGTACCTGGTCGAATGATCCGACCTGGTACGCCCGTTCTCATCGGGTGCGCCCGTTCCTACCGCGCGGAGGCGGCTGCGGGTCAGGCCCGCTCGCGCCCCTCGCCCGCGGCGCGCTGGTCGGCCTCGGCCTCGGCCTGCCCGACGATGTCCTCCGCCGGCACCGGGTTCAACCGGTCCCACAGGAAGAAGAGCAGCCCGCCGACGAGCAGCGAGAGCCCGACCCAGAGGTTGATGTGGATGCCGCCGGTCTTCTGCGGATCGGTGTCCCAGTGGACGATGCCGACGATCGTGGTGATCACGCCGTAGAGCACGAACAGGCCGCCGAGGATGCGGCGCAGGTCGAGTCGACGGGTGGAGCGGACGAGGGCCGCCTGCTCCGCGGTGAGCTTCGTGGTGTCCTCACGCATGGGAGTACTCCTTCGGGTCCGGGCCTAGAGGAACGGCAGGTAGAGGGCGACGCAGAGCACGAGCGCGACGGTGCCGAGCAGCGCGGGCGAGCGGTACCAGGCGGTGTCGGTCGCGACGGCACCGGCGGTCATGTCGATCTTGCCGACGCCGTAGACCAGGCCGCCGAGCTCCGAGACGTCCTTCGGCTTCGTGGCGAGCGAGACGAGCACACCGACGACGAGCACCGTCACGAAGGAGATGATCGCGCCGTACATCGTCTCGGCGGTCGCCGTCGAGAAGAGCGACGGGTCCACCAGGTAGGCGATCCAGGTGATCGTCGGCGTGACGATGCCGAGCACGTAGCCCCAGAGCGCCCCCTGCGTGGTCATCCGCTTCCAGAGCAGACCCAGGATGAAGACGCCGAAGAGCGGTGCGTTGAAGAACGAGAACAGCGTCTGCATGTAGGTCATGATGTTGCCGGCCTGCGCGGCGAGGAAGGCCGTGCCGATGCCGACGACCACGCCGACGACCGTGACCCAGCGGCCGGTCTTCAGGTAGTGCAGGTCGGGCATGTTCGGCTTGATGTAGCGCTGCCAGATGTCGTACGTGAAGACGGTGTTGAACGAGGAGACGTTCGCCGCCATGCCGGCCATGAACGAGGCG
>CAJYIG010000290.1 GCA_913774725.1 uncultured Curtobacterium sp.
CGTCGCCCTGTCCGGCGGCGAGCTGGCGGTCGACACGCAGGGCGACGTCCACCTCGCCCTCGTACGGCTGCGGCACGACGATCCGCGCCACCGCCCGGAGCACGTCGAGCTGCTGCTGCGTCAGGGCGTCCGGCGTCGCGGCGGGGTCGTCCGGCAACGCGCGGACCGCCAGGACACCGCGGGTCCTGGCGCTCACGCGCGGCGAGGCGATGACCCGCGCCTGGTCGGCGGGCACCACCGGTCCGTGTGCGACTCGGCGCGTCCAGAAGTCACGGACGAGCGCGGCGACCTCCTCGGGACACTCCCACGGCAGCAGGTGTGCGGCGCCGGTGATCTCGTGCAGCTCGGCTGCGGGCCAGTGCGGCATCGTCAGGCGTCGCTGTGCGTCCGCGGCCAGGTCGCCGTCCTCGGCGCCGGCGAGCACGAGCGTCGGCACGGGGTTCGGCTCGGCGGTGGTCGACCAGTCCTCGCGGCTGCCGCGGAGCAGCCAGTCGCGCCAGGCCCGCGGATCCGCGCGCTGGACGTCCTGCACGGCCTGTTCGTGGCGGTCTGGCGGCAGGACGGCTGCGGTGTTCGCGTCGACGAACTCCGCCGCGTGGTGCGGCTCGATCGGTCCGTCCGCGGCCCAGCCGAGCATCGACGCGCGGCGGCCCTCGTCCATCGGCTCGGGCGCGAGGGGCGAGGCGGCGAGGAGCACGACGGCACGCAGCCCGAACAGACCGTTCGCGCCCGACACGGTCCGGTCGGCGACGACGGTCGCGACCTTGCCGCCCATCGAGTGGCCCATGATCGCCCACTCGGTGGCACCGCTCGCGCCGATCGCCCGCTCGACGAGCACGGCCATCTCCTCGACGGTCGTGCCGCCGGACGCCGGGCTCCGGCCGAAGCCGGGAAGGTCGATCCCGACGAGGTCGATGGTGCCGGCGAGTTCGGAGCGGAGGAGGGCGAACTCCTCCGCGCTCGAGCCCAGCGCGTGCAGGCAGAAGGCGGTCGCTGTCATCCTTCGTTCCTACCGTCCGGATCGCGCGGGACACAGGCTCCTGTACCCCGTGCTCGTACCCCGCCGAACGGCGTCAGGACGTGGGGTGCGCGTCGTAGACCGACAGCAGCATCGCCGCGCCGAGGCGGGCGGCACGGGCCGGCTGCGCGGACCGCTGCACGGCCGACTCGACCCGGGCTCCCTCGACGAGCAACGAGAGCGCCTGCGCGACGTGCGACGGCACCCCGGCGCGCGCGCACAGCTGCGTGAGGTGTGCCTCGACGTCGGCGAAGTGCGCCTGCGCGAGGTCGGCGATGGCGGGATCGGTCCGCCCGAGCTCGGCGTGCCCGTTGATGAACGCGCAGCCGCGCCAGCCCTCGTCCGCGAAGCACTGCTCGAGGTACCCGAAGACACCGAGGACCTCGTCCCGTGGGTCGGCGGACGCACGGGCGATGCCGTCGAGCGCCCGACGCCAGGCACCGTGCCACCGCTGCAGCACGGCGACCACGAGTGCACGCTTCGACGGGTAGGCCGCGGTGAGCTCGTCGAGCGCGAGCCCGGCCTCGGCCGCGATGTCGTCCATCGTCACGGGCGTCACGCCGTGCCGGGTGAAGAGCGTGTCCGCGGCGGTGGACGCCCTGCGCTGCGCCGCGGTCTCGCGGGTGGTGGGGGTCAGGGAGAGCAGGGTCATGGGCCTTCCGGTGGTCGGTGCCGCGAGCCTAGCGAGCGGAGACGCTCGGCGCGTCGAGCGCCTCGGCGAGCAGGGCGCGCATGTCGATCGGCTGGGTCGGCGCATCAGCCGCAGCCGACCGGCGCACCGGCAGCAGGGTGTCGGCCACGGAGCGGTCCGCACCGGGCAGCGCGCGGGTCCCGCGGGACAGTCGGGAGCCGCGGATGTCGAGCTCGTTGCGCGGGATGCTCATGCGGAGAGTCCGAGCACGATCGCGGCGGAGGCGGCGACGGTGACCGACACCAGACCGGTCGTCACCGCGGCGACCTGCAGGCCGTGCAGTCGACGGGCCGCACGGACCTCGGAGAACACGGGACCGGCCCCCGACCCGGCTGCTCGTCGCGCGGCCGACGAGACGGCGTCGCGGGCGGTCCTCGGTCCGGTGTGCACTTCGGCGGCGGTGATGGTCACGGTCCTCGTCCTCGGGTCTGCGGGGCCGGCTGGTCCGGACCCCTCCACCGAGGACGCTACGAGCGGGTGGGGCTCCCCGGACGCCGATCGGCGGACGACGACGATTCCGGGACGTCCACGGCGGTCCGGGCGACGGTCGGTGGACATCCGCTCCGCGCGGAACGGGCCGTCCACCCCCCGGACCGGGGACACGCCTGTCCGGACAACGCCGCGCCGCACGGACAGAATGCACGGGACCCATGAACCCGACACCGCCGCCCCGCATCGACGTCGAGACGCAGAGCACCGACCTCGACGACGCCCGCGACTTCCTCGCCACCGCCTACGCGGGGAACGAGTGGAGCGCCGACGCGACCCGGCAGCCGTTCGCCTTCCGCTACTCCGCCGTCGGCGACGCCGCGATGTCGCTCCGTGCGATCCGGTTCGACGGCCACCTCGAGGGCGTGATGACCCCGTCCGAGGACTTCGTCGTCCAGTGGACGAACCGCGGTTCGGCGACGATCGGCGCCGGTGACGACCTGATCGTCATGGAGCCCGGTCGCCCCCAGCTCTGGCCGCAGCAGGGTGCCGCCTTCTCGTACGACGACTACGAGCAGCGCATCGTCCAGGTGAACCGCGCCGCCCTCGAGGAGGTCGCCGGCGAACGCGGCACGGCCCCCGGGCAGCTCGTGCTGGACCACACCGTCCGCCCCGACGACCGCGCGCTCACGGTGTGGCGCAGCAGCGTGCAGCTGATCTCGCACACGGTGCTCGACCGCCGTGCCTCGCCGCTGCTGCAGGCCGAGATGGGGCGGCTCGGGGCGCTCGCGCTGCTGGAGCTCTACCCGGTCGTGAGTTCGTCGCTCCCCGACGAGCTCCTGCTCCCCCGCAACGCGCACGTCCGTCGGGCCGTCGAGTACGTGCACGAGCACGCGCACCTCCCGATCACGAGCACCGACCTGGCGCGTGTCGCCTCGCTCAGCCTCCGTGCGCTGCAGACGGCCTTCCAACGGACCTTCGAGCTGTCGCCGAACGCCTACATCCGGCAGGTCCGGCTCGACCGGGTCCGCGACGCGCTGCTCGCCGGCGATCCCGCGACGACGAACATCGCCGACGTCGCACGCGAGTGGGGCTTCGCGCACGCGGGCCGGTTCTCCGCGACGTA
>CAJYIG010000291.1 GCA_913774725.1 uncultured Curtobacterium sp.
CGTCGCCCTCGACCTGGGGCTCGCGGTCCTCGGGCACGTTGTCCTTCGGGTCCGTCATCGTTACTTCTTGTCCTTGTCGTCCTCGTCGTCCACGACCTCGGCGTCGACGATGTCCTCGTCGTCCTGCGTCGCCTGGTCGCCGGCCGGCTGCTCGCCGCCGGCCGCTGGAGCGTCCTGCTGGGCGTAGATGGCCTGGCCGAGCTTGCCCTGCGACTCGTTGAGCTTGTCGAAGGCGGTCTTCACGGCCTCGTCGTCGTCACCCGCGAGGGCCGACTTGAGGGTGTCGACGTCCGCCTGCACCTCGGACTTGACGTCCGCGGGGAGCTTCTCGTCGTTCTCCTTGATGAGCTTCTCGATCGAGTAGACGAGCTGCTCGGCCTGGTTGCGACGCTCGTTGGCCTCGCGGCGGGCCTTGTCCTCGGCGGCGTGCTCTTCCGCTTCGCGGACCATGCGCTCGATGTCCTCCTTCGGCAGCGATGAGCCGCCGGAGATGACCATCGACTGCTCCTTGCCGGTGCCCTTGTCCTTCGCGGACACGTGCACGATGCCGTTCGCGTCGATGTCGAACGTGACCTCGACCTGCGGGACACCACGGGGAGCCGGGGCGATGCCGGTCAGCTCGAAGGTGCCGAGCGGCTTGTTGTCGCGGGTGAACTCACGCTCACCCTGGAAGACCTGGATCGCGACCGACGGCTGGTTGTCGTCGGCGGTCGTGAAGGTCTCGCTGCGCTTGGTCGGGATCGCGGTGTTGCGGTCGATGAGCTTCGTCATCAGGCCGCCCTTGGTCTCGATGCCGAGGGACAGCGGGGTGACGTCGATGAGCAGGACGTCCTTGCGCTCGCCCTTCAGGACACCGGCCTGCAGCGCGGCACCGACGGCGACGACCTCGTCCGGGTTGACGCCCTGGTTCGGCTGCTTGCCACCGGTCAGGCTCTTGACGACCTCGGCCACGGCGGGCATGCGGGTCGAGCCACCGACGAGCACGACGTGCGCGATGTCGTTGACCGAGACACCCGCCTCCTTGATGACGTCGTTGAACGGCTTCTTCGTGCGGTCGAGCAGGTCCGAGGTCATCTGCTCGAACTGTGCGCGCGAGATGGTCTCGTCGAGGTTCAGCGGGCCCTCGGCCGTCAGCGTCAGGTACGGGAGCTGGATGTTCGCCGACATCTGCGACGAGAGCTCCTTCTTCGCCTGCTCGGCGGCTTCCTTCAGGCGCTGCTTCGCGATCTTGTCCGTGGACAGGTCGACACCGTGCTCTTCCTTGAACTTCTTGACGAGGTGGTCGACGATGCGCTGGTCCCAGTCGTCGCCGCCGAGGCGGTTGTCGCCCGAGGTCGCGCGGACCTGGATCGTGGAGAAGTCGTCGTCCTTGCCCACCTCGAGCAGGGAGACGTCGAACGTGCCGCCACCGAGGTCGAAGACCAGGATGAGCTCGTCCTCCTTGCCCTTGTCGAGGCCGTACGCCAGCGCAGCCGCGGTCGGCTCGTTGATGATGCGGAGGACGTTGAGGCCGGCGATCTCACCGGCGTCCTTCGTGGCCTGGCGCTCGGCGTCGTTGAAGTACGCCGGGACGGTGATGACCGCGTCGGTGACGTCCTCGCCGAGGTACTGCTCGGCGTCGCGCTTGAGCTTGCCGAGGGTACGGGCGGAGATCTCCTGCGGCGTGTAGCTCTTGCCGTCGATGTCGACCTTCCAGTCGGTACCGATGTGGCGCTTGACGCTCGCGATGGTGCGGTCGACGTTCGTGACGGCCTGGCGCTTCGCGGTCTCGCCGACCAGGACCTCGCCGTCCTTCGTGAACGCGACGATCGACGGCGTGGTGCGGAGGCCCTCGGCGTTCGCGATGACGGTGGGCTCGCCACCCTCGAGAACGCTGACGACCGAGTTCGTGGTGCCGAGGTCGATGCCTACTGCACGTCCCATGTGTTGGTGCTCCTTCGGTTGGGGTGCTGTCTTGTTGAAGCCTACGCGGAGTTGCGTCCGCTGCACTCAAGTTTACTCAGGGACCGGCGGGAGTCAAGCGCGCAGGGGCGAAGTTGCGTCGAGGTGGCGCAAGTCCCTGTAGTCATCGCACTCGGCAGGTTTACAGCGTGTGCATGTGATATTTATTACTCCTTGTGTGAGACGCCGCTGCTCCCAGCGGCCCGATCCCGAAAGACACCTCATTCACATGAAGTCATTCCTTCGAGCTGCGGCCGCGACCGGCGTCGCCGCAGCCACCCTGGCCGCGGGGCTGAGCATCGCGCCGGCCGCCCAGGCGGACGACCTCGAGCTCGGAACACCCATCTCCTTCCCGAGCGCCTGGAAGGCCCAGGACGGCTACTACGCCGCGCGTGAATACCCCCATTCCCCAGAGTACGTGTACCGATACGCCGACCAGGCTTCGCTGCCGTCGGACATAAACAACTTCATTTTCATTCCGGCGAAGGGCACGGATTGGGGCATCCTGGTATCGACCTTCGATCTTCACTGCGCATACAGGAACGTCGCGGCCTCTGCGCCAGAGATGTACTACGCGAGCTGGACCCGCGAAAAGTGCCTCGAGGCGGCCGCAAGCAGTGCATCGTCCATCTACCGGTGGAAGCTCGAAGGAGGGATTCCTGTGAGCGACGGCTGGGGAATTTCATCGAAGCTCCAGTCGAATGCGTTCCTCAGGCTGACCCAGGACCGGAACGAGTGGGCCCAGCCTGCATTCTTGACTGCAACCGTGCGGGAGCAGAACGTCGAGGCGGGAACGGCGAAGCTGGTCGACGGGGTCGCCCCGGAAGGTGCGGACTCGGTGGAGGTGTCGTGGAAGACCGCCGACGGTGCAACGAAGTCGAAGAACGTCACCGTGAAGGAGGACGGCACCTGGTCGCGTGACCTCGACGAGCTGGCGCTGGGCAAGACGACGGTGCACCTCGAGGCCTTCGCCGGCAACGAGAGCGTGGCCGAGTCCGACGTCGAGGTCGACCTGGCCGTGTCCGACCTGACCGCGAACGCCGCGTTCAGCGACGACGTCGACGAGGTCGCGCACATCACCGGTACCGCGACGCCGAACAGCTCGGTCGTCGCGTTCCACGGCGAGCGGCAGATCCAGACCACGATGGCCGACGCCGAGGGCAAGTACTCCCTGGCGATCAACCCGCCGAACGTCGGCGGCCCGTACGACGTGCGCGTCGAGCAGCGCATCCGCGGCCAGGTGGCGAACTCGGCCGAGGTGCAGCTCGACTACGGCACCGCCGTGTCGATCACCGGCCCCGAGGACGGCGCGACCCTCGACCCGGGCGACGACCTCGTGGTCCGCGGCAACGCGCAGCCCGGTGCGAAGCTGAAGATCTACGAGCAGGGCAAGGCCGACGCCCCCCCTCAAGGAGCTCACCGTCGGCACCAACGGCACCTACCGCGCCGTCATCGACGGTGACGTCCTCGAGGACCGTGAGTACAGGCTCGTCGTCACCGGCGTCTCGAAGGGGTACAACGTCACCTCCGCCGAGGTCACGATCAACCCCGGCAAGTCGACCGTGAAGCAGCCCACCGCGCAGGTCGGGTTCGACGCGGACGTGACGCAGAAGGCCGTGGTCTCGGGTGAGGGTGCCGCCGGTGCGACGATCACCGTGAAGAACGGCTCGGACACACTCGGCAGCACCCGCGTCGCGGACGACGGCACGTGGTCGCTCCCGATCGACCCGATCGGCCCGGGCCAGCACACCCTGACCGTCGAGCAGACCGGCATCGACGGCACGCAGACCACCACCGCCGTCGCCGACTTCGGCGCCGCCGTGTCGATCGACGCGCCGGAGACGTTCGCCGCCGGCGCGATGACGGTGACCGGACAGTCCTCCGCGGGAGCCCAGGTCACGATCGTGTCCGGTGGCAAGCAGATCGACTCGTTCACCGTCTCGAACGCGGACGGTTCCTTCAGCCGAGACCTCACGGGTCTGGGCTCGGGGAAGATCGAGCTCGAGGTGACCGCGAAGTCGAAGGGCGGGCTGACGACCGAGACCACCGCGTCCTCGACCGCCCCGATCGTCGCCGAGTCCGTCCAGATCAGTTCGCACGTCAAGAACGGGACGTTCATGCCCGGTGAGCAGCTCTTCACCGGCCGCGGGACCGTCGGTGCGACGATCACGTTCAACGTGCACGGGTTCCGCAACCCCGAGTACAACATGACGACGACCGTGGACCAGTTCGGCAACTGGCAGATCCGCCGCGGGCTCGCCGACACCACCTACCCCCTGCTGTCCGTGAAGCAGACGCCGCAGGCCGGCGTGGTCAACGAGCTCACCAACTGGAACCTGCGTCCCTACGACGGCATCGGCCAGCCGGGTGACCTCGAGCTGACGAACTTCAAGGACGGCGACTTCTTCAACCCGGGCGACCAGGTCTTCGCAGGCATGGCGACCCCCGGCGCGACGATCGTGTTCAACCCGTTCGGCCTGGACAACCCCGCGGTCGAGTCGTACAACATCGTCACCAAGGCCGACGAGACGACCGGGAAGTGGGAGATCCGCCGCGCCCTGGCGAACACGAACTACGACCAGATCGGGGTCCGTCAGGAGCCTGCGGCCGAGGGCAAGGTCAACCAGATCAACAACATCCGTGTCGCTCCGTACGGATGGATCGGGAAGCCGGCGGACCTGACGGTCACGAGCCCGACGGCGGACAGCACGGCTCCCGCCGGTGTCCAGACCTTCACCGGCACCGCGACCCCGGGCACCCGGGTGACGGTCTACGTCTGGGGCGACAACCCGACGAACCCCGCGACCGCCATCGCGAACGCGCGCGGCCAGTGGACGATCAACCGCGGGATGGGCGCGTACCCCGTGAAGTACAACGTGCGCGTCGTCCAGGAGAACGCCGGCGACAAGATCGACACCGTCCGCGTGCCCCTCACCATCACCGAGTAACACCCTCCCCTCGGCGGCTGGTCGGAGCACGTCTCCGATCAGCCGCCGACCAACGACCGCAGGCCCGACACGACCCTCGAAGGACGACCATGCCGATCCGTTGCAGCGCTGTGGCGCTCGTCACCGCCACCATGACCGCGCTCCTGCTCACCGGCTGCTCCGCGCAGCAGACCGATCCCACCGGTGTGACGCCGACACCCACCGCCACCGCCACCGCTCCGATCCCGGACCCTGGTGCACCCGCGGCCTACGACAACGCCTGCGACGGCAAGCAGGCCATCGTGAGCGGCGAGCACGTGAAGCGCTCGATCGACCACTGCGATGCCGTTGCCGTCACCGCCGCCGGGAGCACGATCACCATCGGTGAGACCGGCAGCCTCGTCGTCGAGGGCAGTGACAACACCATCACCGTCGCGTCGGTCGACTCCGTCATGCTGCTCGGCTCCAACAACACGGTGCGGGTCGAGTCCGGCACCCCCCAGGTCGACGACCAGGGGGCGGGCAACACCGTGCGCTGATCGTCCTCGACGATCCGAATCGAAGGCCGACCGGGGAACCGGTCGGCCTTCGTGGTTTCCGCTTCCGGGATCTTCCTACTTCATATTTCACATGCGATGCTTTGTGCACCGACTCGACGACAGGACTGGTATGGATCTGCCCGACATCTTCCGCGCGCTGCGACGCCGGTGGCCGATCGCGCTCGGCGGCCTGGCACTCGGCGCAGCTGCAAGCACAGCGCAGCTCGTCCTCGCCACGCCGACCTACGACGCGACCGCTCGCCTCTACGTCACGGTCGCGGCCTCCGAGCAGGGGTCGGCCACCGACCTCGTCCAGGGCGGGAACGCTGCCGAACAGCGCGTCCGGTCGTACGTCGACATCATCACGACGCCCCGGGTGCTCCAGTCCGCGATCGACCAGCTCGGGCTGCAGACCAGCGCGCAGGACCTGTCCCGCCGGGTCCGTGCAGCATCGCCGCACGACACCGTGCTGCTCAACGTCACGGTCAACGACACGTCGGCGGAGCGGGCCGCAGCCATCGCGAACGCGATCAGCAAGAGCTTCACCGAGCTGGTCGCCGACGATCTCGAGCACGCCAGCGCGGGATCGGTGAGCCCGGTGTCGATCCGCACGGTGCAGCCCGCTGTCGTCCCGCAGGACCGTGCGACCCCGCAGACGGCCAAGACCCTGTTCCTCGGGATCGGTGGCGGGCTCGCGCTCGGTGTACTCGGAGCCATGCTGCGCGAACTGCTCGACACGAAGATCCGGAGCCGGAGCGAGGTCGAGTCCGTGACGGACCGTCCCGTGCTGGGAGTCGTGCCGAGGTGGAAGAACCTCCAGCGCACGCCGGTCTTCATCCAGGGAGACGGTCGAGGCGCGTTCGCCGAAGCGTTCCGCGCACTCCGGACGAACCTCCGCTTCCTCGGACGGAGCACGAGCGGACGGGTCTTCGTCATCACCTCGGCGAACCCCGGCGAAGGGAAGACGACCACGACGGTCAACCTCGCCGCGGCGCTCATGGAGGGCGGGGCGCGCGTCGCCGTCATCGACTGCGACCTGCGGCGCCCGGCCGTCGCGAGCCGTCTCGACATCGACAACCACGCGGGCCTGACCGACGTCCTGATCGGCCGAGCCGAACTCGTCGACGTCGCTGTCCCCTGGGGCGAGACCGGAACCGTCCTCCCCACCGGCCCCGTGCCCCCGAACCCGGCCGACCTGCTCTCCTCGGCCGGCATGACCGAGGTCCTCGCGGCGCTCGCTGCCACCAACGACTACGTCATCGTCGACACGCCACCGCTGCTGCCGGTGACGGACGCAGCGGTGCTCGCCGCTGCGAGCTCCGGAGCGATCGTCGTCACTGCGGCGGGTAAGTCGCACACGCACGAGCTCCGCGACGCGCTCGCCGTGCTGGAGCGCGCGGAAGCCCACACGTTGGGACTCGCCGTGACGATGGTGAAGACCCCGCACCAGCAGTACGGCTACGGCTACCTCGGCGCAGCGCCGGAGCTGACCAGGGCGGAACTCCGTCCCACCCGCGGAGTCCGTGTCGCCGAGTGACACGACCGCCCCGTCCTCCGGACCCGCACCGCCCCGCTCGACGGGCCTACCCCCGCGGGGCGAGGCGGACACCACACGTCAGAACGTTCCCAGTCGAGACAGGACCATCATGACCTTCAACACCGCTTCCCTCATCGGCTCCCGTGTCCTCGTGACCGGCGGCACCGGTTCCTTCGGCAAGACCGTCACGAAACGGCTCCTCGCTCGTGGCGTGGGCGAGGTCAGGATCCTCAGCAGGGACGAAGCGAAGCAGGACCAACTGCGCATGGAGCTGAGCGACCCGCGCGCCCGCTTCTACCTCGGTGACGTGCGCGAGCCCGAGAGCGTGAGCCGCGCCGTTCGCGGTGTCGACCACGTCTTCCACGCCGCCGCACTGAAGCAGGTCCCGTCGTGCGAGTTCTTCCCCCTCGAAGCGGTGCGCACCAACGTGCTCGGGAGCCAGAACGTCGTGGCGGAGTCCGTCGCCGCCGGCGTGCAGTCCGTCGTCTGCCTCAGCACCGACAAGGCCGTCTACCCCGTCAACGCGATGGGGATCAGCAAGGCGCTGATGGAGAAGGTCGCGCTGTCGTTCGGACTCAACAACCACGAGTCCGACACCATCGTGTCCTGCGTCCGGTACGGCAACGTCATGTACTCGCGTGGCTCGGTGATCCCCCTCTTCGTCGACCAGATCCGTCGCGGCCAGCAGCTCACCATCACCAACCCCGAGATGACCCGCTTCATGATGTCCCTGGACGACAGCGTCGACCTCGTCGAGCACGCCTTCGTCCACGCGAACCAGGGGGACCTGTTCGTCAAGAAGGCAGCGTCGTGCACCATCGGCGACCTGGCCCGCGCGATCGCGAACCTGTTCGGGGTCACGGGCGACCCGTTCCGCGTGATCGGCACGCGGCACGCAGAGAAGCTGTCGGAAGCACTCGCCAGCCGCGAGGAGCTCTCCCGCGCCCAGGACATGGGCGACTACTTCCGCATCCCGGCGGACATCCGCGACCTGAACTACTCCGCGTACGTCGACGAGGGCGACCCCGCGCAGACCGACCGCGTCGCGTACGACTCGCACTTCGTGGACCGCCTCGACGTGTGCGGCGTCGAGGAACTCCTGCTCTCGCTGCCCGAGATCCGTGCGGAGCTGGAGCGCGCCGGGCGGACCCGGATCGGGCTCGCGGCGTGATCGCGATCAGCGGTCGCGGCGGACTCGTCGGATGGCACCTGAGGACGGTGCTGCACGCCGAGGGCCGGAGCTGGACCGACGTCGACCTCCGCACCACGGACGGGACCGCCCCGGGCCAGGAGCTCGCCGACATCGACACCGCGATCCACGTCGCCGGGATCTCCCGGGGCACCGACCACGACGTCCGCGAGGGCAACGTCGAACTCGCCCGCCGGTTCGTGGCCGCCCTGGACGCGACGGGAGCCCGGCCGCGACGCCTGGTGTACGCGGACACCGGCATGCGCGGCACCAGTCCGTACACCGAGGGCAAGGCGCGCGCGGCGGAAGTCCTCGCGGACGCGGCGACGCGGTGGGGTGCCGAGTTCGTCGACCTCGTGATCCAGAACGTCTTCGGCGAGCACGGCACGCCGTACCACAACGGCGTGGCGCTGACCTTCTGCCACCGCATCGCGAGGGGTGAGCAGCCGGTCGTCGAGTCCGACCACGTCCGTACCTTCGTGCACGCGCAGGACGTCGCCGAGGCGCTCGCAGGCTCGATCGGCCAGGGCGAGCTCGACCGGCGCGGCACCACGATGTCCGTCCCCGACCTGGCGGGACGGATCACGGCGCTCGCCGAGGTCCACCGCCGCGGGGAGATCCCTGCTCTGGACTCGGCCTTCGACCGGGACCTCTTCAACACCTACCGCTCCTACGTCGCTGCGCCGACGCACCCCCTGACGGCCGCGGTGGACCATCGCGGTGCGTTCACCGAACTCGTGCGGGCGCACGGCGGTCCGGGCCAGACCGGGGTATCGACCACGGTGCCCGGGGTCACCCGCGGTGACCACTTCCACCGCCGGAAGATCGAACGCTTCGTGGTGCTCCAGGGCGAGGCACGGATCACCCTCCGGCGTGTCCTCACCGACGAGCGTCGGGTCATCGAGGTACGCGGGGACCGGCCCGTCGCCGTCGACATGCCGACGCTCTGGGCGCACTCCCTGACCAACACCGGGGACACGCCGCTCGTCACCGCCTTCTGGACCAACGAGCTCCACGACCCCCTCCGACCCGACACCTTCCAGGACATCGCATGACCACGAACGCACCGCAGCCCCGGACCAAGGTCCTGACCGTCGTCGGCACCCGCCCGGAGATCATCCGGCTGTCCGAGGTCATCCGCCTCCTCGACGCCACGTGTGACCACGTGCTCGTGCACACGGGGCAGAACCACGACCGGCAGCTCAGCGACGTCTTCTTCGAGGACCTCGGTCTCCGGTCTCCCGACCACCACCTGTCGATCGACACCTCGTCGCTCGGCGCAGTGCTCGGCGACGTCCTGCGCGAGACCGAACGGGTCCTGCTGCTCGAGCGCCCCGACGCCGTGCTGATCCTCGGCGACACGAACAGCGCGATCGCAGCACTCATCGCGAAGCGCCTGCGGATCCCGGTGTTCCACATGGAGGCCGGCAACCGGTCCTTCGACGAGAACGTCCCGGAGGAGACGAACCGCCGGATGATCGACCACGTCGCCGACTACGACCTCGTGTACACCGAGCACGCTCGGCGGAACCTGCTCGCGGAGGGGATCCACCCCTCGCGCATCATGCTCACGGGATCCCCGCTGCGCGAGGTGCTCGCAGCGCACCTCGCCGCCATCGAGGCGAGCGACGTGCTCGACCGGCTCGGCCTCGATGCAGGCGGGTACGTGCTCGTCAGCGCCCACCGCGAGGAGAACGTGGACGACCCGGCTCGGCTCGTCGCACTGCTCGACGCCGTGCAGGCCGTCGGCGACGAGCACGGGCTGCCGGTGCTCGTCTCGACGCACCCCCGCACCCGGCGGTCGCTCACCGGACTCGACGCGTCCCGTTGGCCGCGCCTCCGGCTGCACGAACCGTTCGGGTTCCACGACTACAACGCACTGCAGCGCTCGGCCTTCGTCGTGCTGTCCGACTCCGGGACCGTCAGCGAGGAGTCCGTCATGCTCGGCTTCCCGGCGGTGACCCTGCGCGACCGGATCGAGCGACCCGAGGCGATCGACACGGGTTCGATGGTCACCGCCGGCGTCGACGCTCGCGCGGTGACCGAAGCGGTGCGCTTCGTGCGTGCCACCGCACCGACGCGGACGGGAGGCCCGACCGCCTACTCGGTGCCGGACACGGCCCGGCGCGTGGTCGGGTTCATCCTGGGCACGGCACACGCGCACCACGCGACGGCCGGGATCCGGCGACGCCCGTGACGGGGCAGGCTGCGCGGCCGCTCGCGATCCGGGCGCTCCTCCGGTTCCCCACGACCACGGCCGTGCTCGCTCCCTACCTGTTGGTCATCCTGCCGCTCGCCCTGTGGAACGACACCCCGGGCACCGACTTCATCCTGATGACCGCCGCGCTCGCCGCCGGCGGCGCGTTCGCGGTCGAGGGAGCGCTCGCGACGATCGCGCTCACCGAACGGAGCCGCGGGCCGCAAGGGGGCACGGCGCCTCGGCGGGGCAGCGTCCGATCGGCTGCACCGTCGATCCGCTGGGACGGCGAGCGAGTGGCTGTCGTCGCCCGGGTGGTCGCGGTCGTCTCGATCATCGCGAACGTCGGCGCGCCGGCGCTCGGAGCGAGCACGTTGCAGACCCAGGTGGCGGGAGACGTCGCCGGCGGGTTCGCGGGAGCGTTGACCCCGTTCAACGCGTGGGGGCAGGTCGCGCTCGCGCTCTGCATCACCGCGCACTTCCTGACCGGGATGACCCGTCCGGAGACCCTCACGTGGGTCGGGGCGTTGCTCGCGGCGCAGGTCGCTGCGGCCTGGATCTCCAACATCACCGTGCAGCTCGGCTCCCTGACGGTGCTCGTCGTCGCGCTGTTCCTCATGACCCGTCTCGTCCGGCCGACCGTCACGCTCACGGGCGTCGCCGTCGTCGCTGCGGCGTGGCCGACGGTGTTCGCGATCCGGAACGCCCTGCGCCTGCAGAACGGGATCGACGTCGACGAGTCGGCCACGGCCGCGTCCGACCGACTGCGGTTCGACGAGCAGGTCGTGCGTGCCCGCGAGTTCGGCGCCGGACACGACCTGGGGCAGCCGGACTTCTGGCAGGCGCTCCGGTACGGCCTCGTCCCGCGGATCCTCGATCCGTCGAGACCCCCGATCTCGTCCGGGAGTGCCGTCAACGAGTTCCTCGGCGGGACCTCGACCTCGGCGTACACGTTCCTGCCCGTCGCGACCGTGTGGTTCTTCTGGGGAGCACTCGCCGTCGTCCTCGTCTACGCGTCCGCCGCGATGGCCGTCTGCGCGCTCCGTCCCTGGCGTTCCGTCGAGGTGCGGCCCGTCGCGATGGTGCTGTTCGTCCTGCTGATCGGTGGTCCGCTCTCGATGCTCGCGACCCCTCCGGACTCGTTCATCAAACTGCTGCAGACCCTCGTCGCCACCGCACCGGTGCTGCTCGTGCTCCAGGTGTGGGCCCGGGTCCGCGTGGAGCTCCCCGTCGAGGAACCGCATCCGCACCCGCACCCGAGTCTGGAACCGGCCCGGTGAACCCGCCCGCGCAGCGTCCCCGACGGTTCGCGGTGCGGAGCATCGGCGCCCTGATCGTCGCACTGAGCACGAGCGCCTCGGGGTTCCTCGTCGCCACCGCCGTCGCGCGCGTCGCCAGCGTCGAGGAGACCGGACGCTTCGCCGTCGCCGCGGCCGCCGTCGCCCTGTCGACCGCGATGGCGCGGTCCGCCGTGACCGATCCGCTGGTCGTGAACCCCGTCGGATCGGCCGCGCTGACGCGCATCGGCCGCGCCTCGTCCATCGGCGCGGCCGGAGCGGTCGTGGTCGGCATCGCCGGCTTGGTCACCCACTCCGAGTACCTGCTGGTCGGCGCGATCACGCTCCACGGACTGACCATCCGGGAGTGCGTCCGTGCCGTCGCCGTGGCCCGGGGGTCCTGCGGCGCCGCCGTCCTCGTCGAGACGACCTGGCTCGCCGTCGCAGTCGTGGCGTTCGTGGGGACCGCGGTCGGCTCCTGGTCCGGCCTCACGGCGTTCGCGGTGTGGGCGGGAGCGGGCGCCGTCCTCGGGTACGTGAGCGCCGTCCGGCAACGGTTCGACCTCCTCCCGGCATGGCGGTCGACCCCCGTGCCCACCGGCCGATCACTGTCGTTCGCCGCCGACACCGTGATGGGCAGCGGCGTCGTCCAGCTCGTCACGTGGGTGTCGGCGGCCGCTGGCGGCCTCACGGTCGCCGCAGCCCTCCGCGGCGCCGGGACGCTGGCCGGCCCCGTGACGGTGTGCCTCGGCGCAGCCCGCTCCGTGCTGATCCCCCGCGCCGTCTCCCGGCTCCGCTCGCAGGGCGGGCTCCGGGGGCTCCGCCGTGACACCGTCCTGCTGTGCCTGGTGGCGAGTCCGGGACTCGTCGCGCTCGCTGCAGCCGGCGCGCTCCCGGCCCCGGCCGGAGAAGCCGTCCTCGGCGAGACCTGGGCGTTCGTCGCACCGATCCTCCCGCTCACCGCCCTGGAGCTGTTGTTCCAGCTCGTGTCAGCGGTCCCCGAGTCCGCGCACCGCGCGCTGGGCATGTCCCGCCGGATCGTGCAGCTCCGGGCGGTGTCGGCCATGCTCCGGCTCCCCGCGATGATCTCGGTCATCCCGATCGGCATCGGTGCCATGGCAGCGATGGCGGCGGCGGTCACCGCACTGAACGCAGCGCTCTGGTGGGCGCACCTCATCCACGCTCGACGAAGGGACCAGAAATGACCGACACCGCACGGCCGCACCGACGACGACTCGCACTCGTCGTGCCCGAGTACCGGACACCGGCCTACGGAGGCGGTGGGCTGGCGGCGGTGGCCGACTTCGCCATCGAGGC
Source organism: uncultured Curtobacterium sp. (assembly GCA_913774725.1). Lineage (GTDB taxonomy): Bacteria > Actinomycetota > Actinomycetes > Actinomycetales > Microbacteriaceae > Curtobacterium > Curtobacterium subtropicum. The sequence continues at coordinate 12,925 of CAJYIG010000291.1, forward strand.
CTTCACCGACCCAGCGCTGCCCGAGGACGCGCGCTGGGACGTCCGCGTGGTGTCCGTCCGGACCTCCCGCAACGCGCCGCAGCACCGTCGCCTCGGAGCACCCTCCACGTGGCGTCGGGGGC
>CAJYIG010000292.1 GCA_913774725.1 uncultured Curtobacterium sp.
TACGCCGACAAGATCAACCGCGTCGGCATCCGCATCCAGGACATCTTCGACGAGAACATCCTGCGGCAGAAGGTCGAAGCGGCCCTCGACCAGAAGAACCACCTGCTGGTCAAGGTCTTCAACCGCCGCGCGATCGACGCGGACGAGGTCGTCGAGTCGCTGCTGTCCTTCGCCGAGCGCCTGCGCCCGATGGTCGCCGACACCGCACTCGAGATCCACCGGGCGCTCGAGCGGGGCGACCCCGTCCTGTTCGAGGCCGGCCAGGCCACGATGCTCGACGTCGACCACGGCACCTACCCGTTCGTGACGTCGTCGTCGGCGACCGCCGGCGGTGCCGCGACCGGCTCGGGGATCGGCCCGGGCAAGCTCGAGCGCATCATCGGCATCGTCAAGGCGTACACGACGCGCGTCGGCGCCGGCCCGTTCCCGACCGAGCTGTTCGACGAGTCGGGGGAGTTCCTCCGCGCCAACGGCTTCGAGTTCGGCACCACGACCGGTCGTCCGCGTCGCTGTGGCTGGTACGACGCCCCGATCGCCCGGTACACGGCGCGGATCAACGGCGTGACCGACTTCGTGCTGACGAAGCTCGACGTGCTGACCGGCCTCGAGACAATCCCGGTCTGCGTGGCGTACGAGGTCGACGGCGAGCGTGTGGACGAGGTCCCCGTGAACCAGTCGGACTTCCACCACGCGAAGCCGATCTACGAGGAGTTCCCCGGCTGGACCGAGGACATCACCGGCGCCCGCTCGTTCGAGGACCTGCCGAAGACCGCGCAGGACTACGTGCTGGCGATCGAGGCGATGTCCGGCGCGCGGATCTCGGCGATCGGTGTCGGCCCGGGCCGTGACGCGATCGTCGTCCGCCACGACCTGCTCGGCGCGGCGTCCTGAGCATGCGGATCCTGTTCGTCTGCAGCGGCAACATCTGTCGCTCGCCCCTCGGCGCTCAGGTGCTCGAGGCGCGGCTCGGCCCGGACGCCCCGGCGTTCACGGTCGAGTCGGCCGGCACGATCGCCGACGACGGTGCGCTGATGGACGAGTCGGCTGCGGCGCAGTCGGCCCGTCTCGGCGGTGACCCGACCACGCACCGGTCGCGGTACCTGACCGAGCAGATCGCGGCGTCGGCCGACCTCGTGCTCACCGCGGAGCGCTCGCACCGCGCCGCCGTGGTGTCGCTCGCGCCGCGGGCAGCGAAGCGGGCGTTCACGATCAAGCAGTTCGCGCGGGTGCTCGACGGGCTCGAGCCGGGGGACCTGGCCGGCATCGAGACCGCACAGGACCTGGTGGACCGGGTCGCCCGACTGCGGGGGACCGTGCCGCCGCCCGCCGACCCGGCGGACGACGACGTTGACGACCCCTACCGCCGGTCGGAGGAGACCCACGTGCGAGTCGCCGACGAGATCGATGCGGCACTGACCCCGATCGCGGACGCCCTGCGCGCGCTGCGCTGACGGTGTTGCACGTCGAAGCCCCCGCCGTCGTGGCGGGGGCTTCGACGTCTCGGCTCACGCCTCCGGAAGGCGGTACGTCCCGACGGTGATGGTGTGCGCGCCCTGGCCGGCCAGCTGTCGCACGACGGCGTCGGTGCGTGCACGGTTCGGCACGGCGTGCTTGCGCGCCAGGTCGGTGACCAGCCCGCGCAGCTCGTTGTCGTTCGTCACGACGGCCGTCGTTGCCGAACGTCCGGTCGGTGTCGTGCTCGTGCTGCGGTCCTCCGGGTTGACGTACGCCGCGGCATCGCCGGAGTAGAACACGCACGAGTCGACCCACTGCGGCCCGTTGCCGTCCGCGTTGGCCAGGAACCGTTGCAGGCGTCGGGCCTGCTGTCGGACCTGACGCGTCGGGGCGTTCCCGCCGGATTGCACACGGACCTGCCACCAGTGCTCGACGTCGTCGGCGGAGTCGAGCACCCGACGGCTGCGCACCTGGATCGCGAACGACCCGGTCAGCGACGACTCGTCGAGCAGGTTCCGGAAGGCGTGGTGCACGGCGCTCGGCTTGCGACCGTCGAACACGATGCCGTTCCAGCGCTTGTTCTCGATGACCAGCACGTGCCCGGACTCGAACACGAGCACGTGGTCGAGCTGGGCGGCGTAGCTGCGGTCGCGGTCCCGTTCGCCCTGGGCAACGGGCACGAAGACGACGTTGGTCAGCAGCGCGCCGTTGATGCCGGCTGCTTTGCAGACCTCGAGGATCGTGCGCTGCGAGGCCTCCTCCCAGCGCATGCCGGTGCGGGCGAGGGCGCGACCGGCTTCGGCTTCGGCGAGGGCCTGCTGGCGGGACGCCTCGGCGCCGGCGAGCTGTCGCGCGTGCTCCGCGTCGGCGACTGCGGTCCGCTCGCGGTGTTCGCGTTCGAGGGTGCCGGTGCGGTGGTCCAGCCGGACCTCGGCGTCGGAGAGGGCGGCACGGTTGGAGGACTGGGTCCGCCGCAGGACGATCACCAGGACGACCACGACGATCGCGAGCCCCCCTGCGACCACCCACGGCACGAGGTCGCTGGTCATGGGACCACCTCACCACGACGTAGCGCGCGCGGGGCCGCGGGCTGCGGCGAGTCCGGCAGGACGCCGTGGGGTCAGCGCATCCAGGCCGCTCCGGGGTCAGCGCACCCGGACCGCTCCTGGGTCAGCGCGGCCAGGTCGCGACGACCGCCACCGCGTTGAACAGCACGTGCGCCACGATCGCGCCCCCGATGCGGTTCGTCATCGCGACCAGGGTGCCGGTGAGCAGCCCGAGCACGAAGGTCGTCAGGAACACCTGCACCCCGCCGAGCGACGTCGTCGCCGAACCCAGGAACAGGTGCGAGAGCGCGAACAGGAACGCCGTCACCAGGACGGCGAGCCAGCGTGTCCGGGGCGTGAGCTCCACGGCGAGCAGACGCTGGAAGAGCCCGCGGAAGAAGAGTTCCTCGAGCACGGGGCTGATCAGCACGATGCCGACCGCCGACACGAGCAGTAGACCAACGTCCGGGGTTCCGAGCGACGGCGCGGGCTGCAGACCGGTCGTCCCGGTGAACGACAGCGCGAGCACGGCGTCGAACACCCGCGTCAGGATGACGATCCCGAGCGCGAACACGAGGTCGCCGAGGTCGATGCGGAAGCGTCCGAACAGGTCGCGGCCCGTCCGCCGCACGACCCAGACGATGCCGAACACGAGCGGCACCCACACCGCGACGTCGCCGAGCAGGACCTGGAGCACCGGCCCGGGGACCGCGCCGCGCAGCGTCAGGTTGCTGACGATCCGCGCGAGCACGACGGCCACGACGAGGGCGACCAGCAGGGCGACGAGGTCGCGTTGCCGGGCGGTCGAGGTCTCGCTGGCGGCCACTTCCGGCTCGGAGGTCATGGGGCGAGCGTAGAGGACCCCGGAGGCCGGATCGAGAAAACAGCCGAGCGAGTCTCATCCGTGTGGCACTATTTGAATGCCGTCTGCTGGGACAACCCTCGCGGAACCTGTGAAGGGACCACAGGAACGGCGAGGATCGGGGAAGGACGGCCGCGTGGAACTGCGCGACTACATCACAGTGCTCCGCAAGGGGTGGGTGCTCATCGTGGTGCTCGCCCTGGTGGGGGTGGCTGCCGCAGCCGGCTTCTCCCTGCTGAAGAAGCCGGTCTACTCCGCCTCCGCACAGGTGTTCGTGTCGACGGAGACGTCAGGAAGCGCGAGCGACCTGGCGCAGGGCAACACGTTCACGCAGCAGCGCGTGCTCACGTACTCGAACCTGGTGCAGACGCCGATCGTGCTCCTCCCGGTCATCTCGTCACTCGGACTCGACATGAACGCCGACCAGCTCGCGAAGATGGTGTCCGCGACCGCTCCCACGAGTACGACACTCATCTCGATCTCCGTCAACGACACCGACCCGGTGCGGGCGACCGAGATCGCGAACGCGACGTCGCAGAGCCTGACGAACGTCGTCGAGAAGATCGAGGCCACCGACGCCGACGGCACGAGCACGGTGAAGCTCACCCGGGTGAAGCAGGCCGACGTGCCGCTGACGCCGGTCAGCCCGAACGTCCCCGTCAACATCGTGCTCGGCCTGCTGGTCGGCCTGGCACTCGGTATCGGTATCGCAGTGCTGCGCGAGACGCTCGACAACCGGGTCCGTACGGAGCAGGACGTCGAGAAGATCAGCGACAAGCCCGTCGTCGGCGGTATCGCCTACGACAGCAAGGCGTCGGAGCGACCGCTCATCGTGCAGGTCGATCCTCGCAGCCCGCGTGCCGAGTCCTTCCGCACGCTCCGAACGAACCTGCAGTTCCTCGACCTCGGCACCGGCTCGCGTACCTTCGTCATGACGTCGTCCGTGCAGTCCGAGGGCAAGAGCACCACGGTCGCCAACCTGGCCATCGCGCTCGACAGTGCGGGCTTCAAGGTGATCCTGATCGACGCCGACCTCCGCCGTCCCCGCGTCGGCGAGTACATGGAGGTCGACAGCGCCGCAGGGCTCACCGACGTGTTGATCGGGCGCGCAACACTCGAGGACGTTGCGCAGCCCTGGGGACGCGGCAACCTCGTGGTCCTGCCCGCCGGCCAGATCCCGCCAAATCCGTCCGAACTCCTCGGGTCGAAAGCGATGCAAGACCTGATCGGCGCGCTCGAGCAGCAGTTCGACTACGTCCTGTTTGATGCGCCCCCGCTGCTGCCCGTTACCGACGCCGCGATCCTGTCGAAGAAGGCGTCCGGCGCGATCCTCGCGGTCGCAGCGGGTAAGACCCACAAGGGCCAGCTCGCTGCGGCGGTCGCCTCGCTCGAGAACGTCGGCGCCCCGATCGCCGGTTTCGTCATCACCATGATGCCGCTCAGGGGCCCGGGAGCCTACGGCTACGGCCGCTACGGCTACGGCTACGGGTACGGCGTGGACGAGTCGGAGCCCGCGCCGCGGCCCGTACAGTCCTCCGGCAAGAGCCGCGGCAAGCTCGGCGTCGTCCGCCGCGCCGAACGCTGAGGGTGGCCGCCGGATGAGTCCGCGCCGAGGGGGCCGAAGCCTTGGCCGAACACTGCCGCGCACCACGCTGATCGGCATGGCTGTCGTCGTCGTCGCACTCGTCGTCGTCGACGTCGTACTCGTCGCCCTGGCGCTCGCGCGTACCGCGCCGGAGGCGGCGGGACAGCCTCGGCCGGCTCCCACCTTCGGAACGACCGCGACTGCCCCCGCGACGCCCGGGCAGTCTCCGTCTGCGTCGGCGACCGCTGAGCCTGGTACAGACGGCGCAACGTCCACCAGCCGTCTGCTGTCCGCGATCGACGGTCTGGATGCTTGGCGCGCCTCCAGTACGACCTGTGCCGATCCCGAGGTGGTGCTGGAGCACACGACCGATGGCGGGAAGAAGTGGCAGGCGGTCGAGCTCGACACTGAGGTGCGCACGATCGCTGCGCTGCGCGCCACGTCGTCCGGGGTGTCCGTGCTGGTCGGAACCGGCGACGCGTGCGCGACCGAGGTTCGGACTTCCACCGACGACGGCAGGACCTGGGCCGCCGGTGCCGCCGGTGCCGCCGGTGCCGGGATAACCGAGCAGGGGCTCGTCCTCGGTGATGACCTTGTCGACCCGCCCTGCGACGACCCGGCGGATGCTTTCCGCGGTGAGAGCACGACGCTCGTCGCCTGCGACGACCAGCTCGACTGGCGCTCGGGGACGGGCACCTGGGTCACGGTGCCCGTCGACGGTGTGCGAGCGATTGCCGTCGATGGTGGCGAGTACACGCTGGCCCGCGTCGGGACCGCGAGTTGCGACGGCGTACAGATCGAGACCATGCGCGCCTCCGGTGTGACGGCGGCGACGACGACCATACCCATCGGATGCAACCCAGTGTCGACCGAGCGTCCGATCTCGCTCGACCGAACAGGACAGGACGTGTGGATGTGGTCCGGTGACGGCGTGGCCATCTCGAAGAACGGCGGCGCGACATGGTGACGGAGCGTCTCTGTTGACCGCCGAAGCCGTCCGGCAGCCGATCTCGACCGGCAGCACCCAGGAGTGGAGCCGCACTTATTCACGGCGGGTGCTCCTGACCGACCTGCTCGCGCTGATCTGGGTCGTGTTCGGGGTGCAGATCGCCTGGCTCGGGCTCGGCTCGAACCTCGCGACGAACACCGCTGACCTACGGCTGAGCTACACCGGTGTCTCGCTCCTGGTGATCGTGGTGTGGATGGCCGCGCTGGCGCTCTACGACACCCGAGGGAGTCGCGTGATCGGTGTCGGAAGCTCCGAGTACCGCCTGGTCGCGGACTCGAGCGTCCGCGTGTTCGGGCTGCTCGCGATCGCCGCGTTCCTGCTCCACGTCGACCTGGCGCGCGGTTACGTCCTCATCGCGTTCCCCATCGGCATCCTCGTGCTGCTGCTCTCGCGCTGGATGTGGCGCCAGTGGCTCGTCGCCGAGCGGAAGCACGGCGGCTACTCGGCGAAGGTGCTGCTCGTCGGTTCGACGCCGAGCGTGCTGCACATCGCGCGGGAGCTGGCGCGGACGCCGGAAGCGGGGTACCGCGTCGTGGGCGCTGCCGTCGCTGACGGCAGTCGTGGATTGCTGCCGGGATCGACGGTCGAGAGCCACGGCGGACTCGACGAGGTCGCCGCGGCCCTGGCGACGACCGGCGCCGACACCGTCGTGATCACCAGTTCCGACGACCTGCCGCCCGAGCGCGTCCGGCAGCTCAGCTGGTCGCTGGAGCCCGGGCGGCAGCACCTGGTCGTAGCGCCGAGCCTGACCGACATCGGTGGTCCGCGAATTCACACCCGTCCTGTGCAGGGGCTCCCGCTCATCCACGTCGAGACGCCGACGTACTCGGGGCGGAAGCTGTACACGAAGCGGGCGTTCGACCTGGTCGGGTCGGCGGCGCTCATCATCGTCCTGTCACCGGTCCTGCTCGTGCTCGCACTGCTCGTCAAACTGACGTCGCCCGGGCCGGTGTTCTTCCTGCAGGAGCGCGTGGGTCTGAACGGGTCGACGTTCCACATGATCAAGTTCCGGTCGATGGTCGTCGACGCCGAGCAGCGGCTGCAGGAGCTCAGCGCGCTCGACCGCGCCGAGGGCAACCCAGTGCTGTTCAAGATGAAGAACGATCCGCGGGTGACGAAGGTCGGGGCGTTCATGCGGCGCTACAGCTTGGACGAGGTCCCACAGCTGTTCAACGTCCTCTTGGGCAACATGTCGCTGGTCGGGCCTCGACCCCCACTGATCCGCGAGGTCGAGCATTACGACCAGCACGTCCACCGTCGCTTCCTCGTCAAGCCGGGCATGACTGGCCTGTGGCAGGTGAGTGGTCGGTCCGACCTGTCCTGGGAGGACTCTGTCCGATTGGATCTGTTCTACGTCGAGAACTGGTCGATGGTCGGGGACCTTGTGATCCTCTGGCGCACGGCACGCGCTGTGATGGCGAGTCGGGGAGCGTACTGATGGCTCGACGATCCTTTGCACGATCGAGCTGCTGCAACGTCTGGGCAGTTTGTCGGACGTACACCACGCCTCGGCGAGCGCTCTCTCGAGGCCGTCATCCAACCGAGACTGAAGGGGCATGGTCGGATCTCGATGCCGAACGCGACTGAGAACGCTCGTCACACCGTCATCGTCGAACCGAACCCGACGGGTCATCGGTTGTTCTACGTGCGGCTGCTCATCGACGCTGCTGTCCAGGCTGGCGATCGCGTGACCCTGGTGCTCGGGCCGGACCCGGACCCGGAAGCCGAACGTCTACACCTCGGGGGCATCTCGAGCGTCACGATGCTCCGGAGGGAAGTGTCGC